>JAFGBL010000020.1 GCA_016933115.1 Bacteroidales bacterium
ACCGGGACCTTTGTTGACCCGCAAGGATTTCCCGCTGGAGCGGGATAAACTTCTCATCCTTGCGGCTTTAAGCTTCGTAAAAAACTGATTCTTTCAAATAAAAAATCCCGGTAAAATTCCGGGATATTTGTTGACCCGCAAGGATTCGAACCTTGACAGGCAGAACCAAAATCTGCAGTGCTACCGTTACACCACGGGTCAATCAATTTCTTCTTAAGAACGCCTTGTTTTAAGGTGTGCAAAATTAGAAATTTATTTTATTCAAACAAATAAGATTTTATTTCAATTTCATATGAGCCTAAACTGCCTGTTAATTTTCGTTAATATTTACCAACCTAAACCCGGTTATGAAATGAAATTGTTTAAATTCGCCAAATATTTTTACATATAACGATCTCATCGATGGAATTATACAAAAGACTTAACCGCATCACAGGCTGGGTTGTTTTTGCCATATCCACAATTGTTTATTTTCTTACCGTAGAACCGACAGCCAGTTGGTGGGATTGCGGCGAATACATTGCAACAGCCTATAAATTACAGGTAGGACACCCCCCTGGAGCGCCACTATTCCAAATGATAGGAAGGTTCTTTTCGCTGTTTGCCTTTGGCGATACTTCCAAAGTTGCCTTGATGGTCAATATTATGTCGGCCCTGAGCAGCAGTTTCACTATTTTATTCCTGTTCTGGACCATCACCCATTTTGCCCGGAAAATTGTCCTTAAAAACAGTGAGCTGGCTGTTGGACAAACCTATGCCATCATCGGTAGCGGAATGGTCGGTGCCCTGGCTTTCACTTTTTCCGATTCTTTCTGGTTTTCAGCCGTGGAAGGAGAGGTTTATGCCATGTCTTCCTTCTTTACCGCTGTCGTTTTCTGGTCTATCCTTAAGTGGGAATCGGATGAAGATGAAAAACATGCCCATCGCTGGATCATTTTGATCGCCTATCTTGTTGGCTTGTCCATCGGTGTCCACCTGTTGAACCTGCTTGCCATTCCGGCAATTGCATTTGTCTATTATTTTAAAAAATATAAACCCACAACCAAAGGCATTATTCTCACCGGTATTATTTCAATAGCTTTGCTGGGGATCATCATGAACGGGATTATTCCCTGGATTGTCAAGCTTTCCAGCTTGTTCGAACTCACATTTGTCAACTCCTTTGGATTGCCTTTCAACACAGGTACTGCATTTTATTTTATTGTACTCATTTTTCTCATCGTCTGGGGACTGCGTTATACACGCCGCAAACAGAAAGTGATCGCCAACACCATTATCATCTGTCTCACTTTTATTCTGATCGGTTATTCCTCCTTTTTCATGATCATCATCCGGTCAAATGCCAACCCCCCGATAGATGAAAACAGCCCGGAAGATGCCATCAGCTTGCTTTCCTACCTGGCACGTGAGCAATACGGCGACTGGCCGGTCCTTTACGGTCAATATTACAATGCACCGACCATTGGATTGGAAGACGGTAATCCGGTATATGTGAAGGATGTAAAAAAAGGTAAATACGTCGTAACCGACGATCGGAAAAGCACCATTCCGGTTTATGATCCACAGTTCACCACCATATTCCCACGCATGTGGAGCAATCAAAAACAGGCTCATATCGATATGTACAAACAATATGGAAAGGTGAAAGGCATTCCCATAGAAGTCGAAAATCCTGACGGTACTTCAGAAGTTTTATACAAGCCAACTTTCCGCGAAAATCTGAGGTTCTTTTTTACATACCAATTGGGGCATATGTATTTGAGGTACTTTATGTGGAATTTTTCGGGAAGGCAAAATGATATCGAAAGCCAGGGCGAAATTGAACATGGCAATTGGATTACGGGTATCAATTTTATCGATGAAGGACTTCTGGGGCTTGGCCCACAGGATAATTTGCCCGATAGCATGAAAAACAGGGCGCACAACAAGTTTTACATGTTGCCATTCCTGTTGGGTTTAATTGGATTTTTATTCCAATTGGGAAAAGATAAAAAAGACACCCTGGTCGTGGGGCTATTATTTTTTATGACCGGGATTGCCATCACGGTTTACCTGAACCAATACCCCTACCAACCCAGGGAACGGGATTATGCTTATGCCGGTTCGTTTTATGCATTTGCCATCTGGATCGGGCTGGGTGTTTTGGCAGTGTTCGATTCACTGAGAACAAAATTGAACCCTAAAATGAGTGCCATCCTGGTTACGGTGGTTGCCCTGCTGGTTGTGCCTGTTATTATGGCTAAGGAAGGGTGGGACGATCATGACCGCTCCGGGAAATACGCTACACTTGATTTTGCTGCGAATTACCTCAACTCATGCGAACCCAATGCCATTTTGTTTACCAACGGTGATAACGATACTTTCCCGCTGTGGTATGCACAGGAAGTAGAAGGAATCCGTACCGACGTGAGGGTTGTCAATTTTATGCTGGCATCCGGTCACTGGTACATCCACCAAATGATGAATAAGGCCTATGAGTCGGATCCGCTGCCATTTACCCTATCGTACGAAAAGTACCAGAACGGTGTGAACGATGCCGTTGTCTTTTACAACACAAATTACAAAGGCCATGCTGAGTTGAAGCAGGTGATCGATTTTATCTCTAATGACAGTGAAAAAACCAAACTGACTTTGCAAACGGGTGAAAAGATCAACTTCTCCCCTACCAAAAAATTCAAGATCACCATCGATTCGGCAGATATCATGAGAAAAGGGATCGTCCCCGAATATATGGCCCACAAGATCGTTCCTGTAATTGAATGGAATGTACGGCAAAATTACCTGTATAAAAACGATTTGATGTTGCTCGATTTCATTGCCAGCAACAACTGGGAACGTCCGGTTTATTTTGCGAACCCAAGCAGCCTGAGTAAAGTTTTGGATGTGGAAGAATATTGCCACCTCGAAGGATTCGTCTACAAATTCATGCCGGTTAAATCTGATAATTACATATCCGGAGTTGGAGGCGTTAATGAAAAAGCAACATATGATATTTTCATGAACAGATGTAAATGGGGCAACCTGAATGATCCGCATGTTTATGTGGATCGCGAAAGTTACAGGAACTCAATTATCCCTAAACAAAATTTCATGCGGGCAGCCGAGGCGCTGGCCAATAATGGCGAAAAAGAAAAAGCCATTGATTTACTCGACCGCTGCATGGAAGCTTTTCCCAATAGTAAGATCACTTTTGATATGTTCATGATACCCTTTGCGGATGTATATTACACTGCCGGAGCCTATGACAAGGGAAATACAATTGTGGAAAAAATATTTGAGAATTACAGCCAGGATATTGATTACTACAACCGGCTGAACGAAAAACTATTCAAGTATTTCGAATCGGATTACAACCAGGCTATGGGCGTATTGCAGAAGCTGTCGATCATGACCAAAATGAACAAGCAGGACGAACTACACAGCAGGATCGACAGTAGTTTCAGGGAACAGCTCAAACTTGATTAGTTAGTTGCTTTCTTTTTACCAGATTTATAAAAAATCAGGATCAAAATTCCACCGACAATGAACGGGATGCTCAATAATTGTCCCATGTTCAATGTCATTGAGGCTTCAAATCCAACCTGCGGTTCCTTGATAAATTCGATAAGAAACCGAACGGAAAATAAAATGATGAGGAACAACGAAAATAAGGTCCCTTCTTTAAGTTTCCTGCCTTTCCGGTCATAAAGCCAATAAAGCAATATAAAGATCAACAGGTAGGACAATCCTTCGTAAATCTGGGTGGGATGTTTGGGGACGGTCTCACCCCAGCGTTCGAAAATAAAACCCCAGGGCAGGCTTGTTTGAACACCGTAAATTTCGGAATTCATCAGGTTTCCCGTCCGGATGAAAAAGCCTGCCAGGGCAACAACAATCACGATCCTGTCAAGAATCCACAGGTAAGGTTTTTGGGCTTTTCTCACAAAAAAATAGAGCGCGATCAGGATACCGATGGCCGCTCCATGACTGGCCAACCCACCTTCCCATATTTTCAATATGCTGAGTGGATTGCTCAGGTAATATTCCGGTTCATAAAAAAGGCAATGTCCGAGGCGAGCTCCCACAACGGTTCCCACAACCATATAAGTAGTGAGGGTGTCGAGCAGCTTGGGCTGAATTTTTTCCTTTTTAAAAATCCGGCCCATGATGATATACCCAAAAACAAAACCCAGGGCAAAAAGAACCCCGTACCATCGGATAGCAAAACTCCCTAAGGAAATAATTTCGGGATTTGCATTCCATACAATTGCATTTAAAAACATAACGATTCGAAATTGATCCGGCAAATATACAAAACGAAGGGAATCATTACGGATTCCAATCTTCAAAGAACCGATTAACCATTTTCCAGCCTGTCGATTAAATTGTCGATCCGGGATCTCAGCATGTTGTTTGATGGGAGAGCTTTTATTCCTCGATAATTTCCAGTTTCCGAAAGCGCAATTTTTAGGTCAAATATTTCCTGTGGCATGCTAAAAAAAGTCCGTTCGTTCATAAATTTTATTGCCAGGTATTCCTGCTCGGTCTGGCCCGGAGTCGGGATAAAAACTGCTTTTTTCCCAAGCGTGGCCAAATCCATAATGGTGGAGTAACCGGGCCTGGAAACAATTATCCTGGATTCGAGGATCAGTTGCCGCAGTATGTCTGTTTCAAGATGGGAGAACACCTTAACATGGGGTGAAAGGTCTTTCGTTGATGATTCCTCCGGCCTGCCTTCAACGATCACAGCATGATAATTTTCACCTTCCAGTTGCTTTTTGATTTTTTCAGAAAGTACGGTTCGCTGGGGCTCGGGGCCCGAAAGCAAAAAGAGCAGATCGTATTTCATTTCCGGTGGGTCGGAACCTGTTTTAACACCGGCAAACCGTGATTGGGGGCCGATGAAATAATAATTCCCGGGTAACTTTTCTTTGTGGGAAAGTTCACCTGAAAGATTTTCTTCTGCTTCCGCATCAGGTATCCAGATTTCAGAATATTTATTCAAATAATGCCGGCTGACCCTGAACAGGATTGGCTCCAGGAATTTCAAGCTGCCTGACGATTTGATAAAAACCTGGTGCGTTAAGAAAACAGAGGGGATTTTTTTGCTCCACAATCCGTAGCGATTGTCAGAAATTACAGCATTTATTTTGTGTTCGTCAATTAAATTTTCCAACATCCGGTGTTCCCTGCGAATACCCGATAAAATAACTGGTGCCTGTAACAGCATCCTGGCGGCCATTTTTCCGTTTCGCGGGTATTTAAATCTATAACCCGGAAATGTTATCACCGGAAGACCCGGAAACTCCTCTTTTAAAAATGCCTGTGACCGCCCTCCGGCCCCGATGATCACATTTACATCGCGCTCCTGTAAAAGCCTGATAAGGGGAACGCACCTTGTGGCATGCCCGATACCCCAGTCGAGCGGGCAAACAAGAATATTTGGTCGATTTTTCAAATGGCCAATTCCTTTGTCAACAAATTTATCAAAATATCCGGTCATTGGCAGAATGATAAAATTTTTGCCTTATTTTTGAATTCAAAATACCGAAACATTGCTCATTTATCAAATCGGAATAACCCTGATACCGGGAATTGGGGACGTGAACGGGAAAAAGCTGGTTTCCTACTGTGGGAGTGCAGAAGCCGTTTTTCAGGAAAAAAGGAAAACCCTGCTGAAAATACCGGGTATTGGTGAGGCAACGGTAAATTCCATCATTTCACAAAAAGTGCTGGAGCGTGCTGAAGAGGAAATCGAATTTATAGAAAAATTCAGGATCACCCCTTGTTATTTCCTCGATAAAAATTATCCCGGCCGGCTCAAACACTGCATCGATAGCCCGATGATGCTCTATTTTATGGGCAATGCCGATCTGAATGCAGAAAAGATTGTCAGTGTGGTAGGAACCCGAAGGGCATCGGATTACGGGAAGGAAACCTGCGAAAAGATCATCGAAGGGCTGGCCGGCCTGAATGTGCTTATTGTTAGCGGACTGGCCTACGGGATCGATACCCATGCCCACAAATCGGCATTGAATAATCAGCTTCAAACGGTGGCAATCCTTGGCCATGGCCTCGACAGGATCTATCCGGCAGCCAATAAATCGCTGGCAGAAAAAATGTTCAAAAACGGTGGGCTGCTGACTGATTTTATCAGCAAAACCAATCCTGACCGGGAAAATTTTCCCAAACGCAACCGGATTATCGCCGGGATGTGTGACACACTTATCGTGGTTGAATCGGCAATGAAAGGTGGTGCCCTGATCACCGCAAATATCGCCAACTCATATAACCGCGATGTGTTTTCAGTGCCGGGCAAGCTGGGTGACAAATTCTCGGAAGGCTGCAATTTTCTGATCAAAACCAACAAGGCAGCCCTTATTCAATCAGCGGATGATATCAAATACATCATGCGTTGGGACCAGCAAAGCAATCAGATTCCCAAACAGCGAAAACTTTTGATCGACCTCACACCCGACGAAGAACTGATCATTAAGATCATCAGGGAACAAAAAGAAGTGAGCCTGGATTACATCATTACCCATTCCAAACTGACCAACAGTAAAGTGGCCTCTGCCCTGCTGAACCTCGAATTTGAAGGGGTGGTAAAAAGCCTGCCCGGAAAGATGTACAAGTATACCTAAACTTTAATCCCTTTTAGATCTTTTGTACTCCTCGTTCATTTCAAAGGCCTTGTAATACAGCAGCACCACGATGACGAATGCACCAATGCTCAGGAATATGAGCAGACGGTAATCTTCCGTAAAGAAGCAAAAATTATAGAGGGCATGAAAAAACGAAGCGGCCAACAAACCCGTCATCGAATCTACAAACTTGTTCTCCCTCATTTTGGCCAGTCCTATAAAAAATCCCAATATTACGGCAAAAAACAAATTGGCGAACACCACAGAAATGGCATACACAGGATCCAACTCTCCGTAAAATGGAAGCACCAAATACAGAATGTTTCCGACAAATGTGAATCCCATTGAGATCATAGCGCTGTAAACAATACTGTCGAGCGGCCCATTGAAGCTGGTTTTGGGGAATGCATAATACCGGAGCATGAGGTATTTCCCCAACTCCGACCCTATCCCCATCACGATGAAGGAATAAAAAATGATCCGCCTAAGGTTTTTGAGGTTACTCAATCCAAATTCATTTGCTATGTATTGAAAAAGCAAAACAAGAAGGATGCTGACCATACCCAGGACGAAACTTTGCAAAAGCCCGGGATACCTGTTTTTTCCCCTTTTGGTCCAAACGATGGCAACGACAATAAATGCCAGGAGCGGTGCAAGGATCAGTGATAAAAAATAATTTATTACCATGGTGAATGAATTAGAACCTCAAAAATACAAATTTGATTTTTAACTTGGAGGTGATTTTTATAAACCGGCTAAATTCTATTTTAATGTGCTGTAATAATTCTATCAGGATTTCAGATTGTTTTATCTATATGAAACAAAGGTATGTTTCCTTTGCCCGTAGGGCATTTATATCCATAGAAATTGGCTTTCCATACATTGATTTCCCGAAGGGAATAAACAATAGCCACAAATTCAGGCTGAAAATTCAATATTTATTCAATGGGCGTGAAAATATAGCGTTCATCATATTCGATATCATACTCCTTAAGAAAATGCAGATATTCTCCTCTAAAGGATGCTTTTTTATGATGCTGCTGTTGTTCTTCAATGTATTTTATTTTTTCCGATAATTGTGATTTTCCAACAGAAAATGCTCCAAATACTTCTTGCCATGAAAACTTCCCAAACGATAGCCGGTTGTGGTTTATCCACAATGATGAACTTCTTTTCAAATGATACATCAAATCAGAAGGTGCCTGTTTTGGGGTCATGCTTATTAAAATGTGAATATGGTCGTTCATTCTGTTTATCACATACAACTTATGTCCTTGTTGATCAATAATACCACTCATATTCCGGTATAAGTTATCCTGCCATTTATGATTAATGAGGCATAATCGGTCCTGAACAGCAAAATCATAATGCACGTACAATTGGGTGTAGGTATTGGCCATATTTTTCTTGATTTCGTTGATGTCCTGTGGACAATACAAATATTTTAAACATTTTTTCTATTGATATTGAAGCCCTACGGGCTAATAGATACTTCACTTGCGAAAATAAAGATGAATACATCAAAATTCAGCATTATTTCTCTGGCAGCACATCAAAAATAAAAATTAGCCTATAAACCTATTGCTGAAAGAAGTAACAAAATATAAGTCAACCCATATGCAGGATATTATTAACACAGATATGGTATAAACTGGCAAACGAATCAACGGTTCAATTGAATGTATACAACTATACAGGCCAGTTGAACCGAACAATAAACGAAGGACATAAAACAAAAGGAACCCATTTTATTGACTTTGATGCTACCGGCCTGAAAAGCGGTATTTATTTTTATTCCATCAGTATTAACGGGCATAATTCGGATTCAAAGAAAATGACGGTGATGAAATAAAATAGAAATTTCTTTCACTTTGAAAACATTTTATTCCGGTATTCAAAACCGGTAAATTCGTGAGTATTATTTAAGCGGGTTCTTTTTCCCGTTTCGCCGGCTGTATATATCAGTCTGCCGCTGGATCGATTCGTTGTGGACGATCTCCAGTAATTTCAGCAGGAAATCCTTCTTCAAACCCGAAGCTATTCCCGACTTCAAGCGGTCCTGTACAATATTCTGCCAGCGTTTTAATTGCAGGATGGTAATGTTGTGGTCCAGTTTATACGTTCCGATCTCATCAATCAACTCCATGCGCCGGGTCAGAATATGGATCAGTTCAGCATCGATCTTGTCAATCTCGGTACGAAGTCCCTCCAGCTTGGTCTCAAAATCGATATTCCCCTTTTGATCCCTTACCACCAGCGAATGAATGAGTTTTTCCAGATCTTCGGGTGTTACCTGTTGCTCGGGGTCGGTCCATGCATGATCCGGGTCGATGTGCGACTCAATCATCAGCCCGTCCATTTCAAGATCGAGCGCTTTCTGGGCGACTCCTTTCAGCAATTCCCGTTCACCGCAAATGTGGCTGGGGTCGCAGATCACCGGCATGTTGGGGATCAGCCTCTTCAGTTCAATGGGGATTTCCCACATGGGCGCATTGCGGTAAGGGGTTTTGTCGAAAAAGTAAAATCCCCGGTGAACGGCTGCCAGCCGGTTGATCCCTGCCTGGTTGAACCGTTCCAACGCCCCGATCCAGAGGTTCAGGTCGGGATTGACCGGGTTTTTGATCATTACCGGAATATCAACACCTTTCAGCACACCTGCCAGTTCTTCCATCGAAAACGGATTGACTGTTGTCCTCGCCCCGATCCACAAAATATCAACCTCATTTTTTAATGCTGCCTCCACATGTTTCGGATTGGCCACTTCAACGGCCGATAGTAAGCCGGTTTCCTCCCTTACCGATTTCAACCATTTTAATCCCTCCTCTCCAATACCCTGGAACATCCCCGGGCGCGTCCTCGGTTTCCAGATTCCCGACCGGAAAATACGGACATTGGGAATTTTCGACAATTTCATAGCTGTCTGCATCACCTGTTCTTCGGTTTCGGCGCTGCAGGGCCCGCTGATGACTGGCGGAAACTTTTTAATCTCCAGCCAGGAATCCAAAGGTTTTATGTCGAGTTGAATGCGCATAACAGGCGACAAAATTACTCATTTTCACTACAAAAAAGCCGGTGAAAGTCAAAATCATAAATTGAAGAACTCCATGACGATTGTATTAAAAAGTAGCTAATTTTGCACCTTCAATAAAACAAGTGATTGAATGACTGAATTAAAAAGGACGAAAATAATCGACATCCTTCAATCGGAGGAATTTGGGAAAACGGTAAACGTCAGGGGCTGGGTTCGAACAATACGAGAAAGCAAAAACGTAGCTTTCATCAACCTGAACGACGGTTCAACCATCAAGAACATCCAGATCGTAGTGAACCTGGAGGAAATCCCCGAACAACAGATCGAAAACATCCACAGCGGTGCGGCCTTATCGGTTACCGGTAACCTGATCGAATCGCCCGGCAGCGGCCAAAAGGTGGAACTCAACGCTAAACAAATTATTTTGCTGGGACCGGCCAACCCGGATGAATATCCTTTACAGCCGAAAAAACATTCGCTGGAATTCCTACGCGAAAAAGCGCATCTCCGTTTCCGGACCAACACCTTCGGGGCAGTAACCCGTGTGAGGCACGCCATGATCTTTGCCATTCACAAGTTTTTTAATGATAAGGGATTTTACAACATCCATACACCCATCATTACAGGATCCGATGCCGAGGGGGCAGGTGAGATGTTCAGGGTCACCGTTCTCGATGCCAAAAATCCACCGCTCAACGAGGACGGTAGCGTCAATTTCAAGGAAGATTTTTTCGGCAAGGAAACCAACCTCACCGTTTCCGGGCAGCTTGAGGCCGAGTTGGCAGCATTGGGCCTTTCAGAAGTGTACACTTTCGGTCCAACCTTCAGGGCTGAAAACTCGAATACTTCCAGGCACCTGGCCGAATTCTGGATGATTGAACCGGAAATGGCATTTTACGACATCCATGACGACATGGACCTAGCTGAAGAAATGCTTAAATACCTCATCCGCTATGCGCTTGATAATTGCCAGGACGACCTGGAATTCCTGAGCAAGAGGCTTCAGGATGAGGATAAAAATAAAAAGCAGGAAGAGCGGTCCTTCATGGAACTGATTGAAAAATTAAAATTCGTCCTCGAAAACGATTTCGAAAGGATCACCTATACGGATGCGGTCAACATTCTGAGGGATTCCAATCCCAATAAAAAGAAAAAATTCCAGTATATCATTGAGAGTTGGGGAGCCGACCTGCAATCGGAACATGAGCGTTACCTGGTGGAAAAACATTTCAAAAAACCGGTAATCGTAACCGGATATCCCAAAGAGATCAAAGCCTTTTATATGAAACTGAATGACGACGATAAAACGGTCCGGGCTATGGACATCCTGTTCCCCGGAATTGGTGAAATTGTTGGCGGTTCACAAAGGGAAGAAGTTTATAACAGGCTTTTGAAACGAATGCGCGAAATGAACGTACCAGAGAAAGACTTGTGGTGGTACCTTGAGACACGGAAATTCGGCACCGTTCCCCACAGCGGATATGGGTTGGGGTTTGAACGGTTGTTGCAATTTATAACTGGGATGGGCAACATCCGCGATGTGATACCGTTTCCGCGTACACCGCAAAATGCAGAATTTTGATCATGAAAATGTTATGCAAAAGGTTTGAAATTTAAGTAACTTTGTTGAAATTTGTTTGATAAATTATAAGGGTAGAAAAATTACATGTTAAATCAACGTCTACAGCAAAAGCTTCTTCAGAAACTATCGCCTCAGCAGATTTTGCTGATGAAATTGCTGCAAATCCCTTCCATTGCCCTTGAGCAGAGGATCAAGCAGGAAATTGAAGAAAATCCTGCGCTGGAAGAAACTGAAGATGGCGCTGAAGTAGAGGAGTTTGAATCCGATTTTGAGGATGCGGCCGATCAGGATGATTTTGACGAAGATGCTGAAGTTGATGTTGATACAAAAAACAGCGATGACGAATTCGACCTCAACGATTACATCGACGACGATGAAATCCCATATTACAAGCTAAATTCCAACAACTACAGCGACGATGACGAAAGAAGGGAAATTCCCTTTGTTTCGAGCACCTCTTTCCAGGACTATTTGATTTCCCAACTGGGTCTGCGTGACCTCAATGAGCGGGAGTTGATGATCGCCGGCTACATCATCGGGAACCTGGATGATTCGGGTTACCTGAACAGAGATCTAAATGCCATGGTGGACGATTTGGCTTTCAGTCAGAACATCAGGACCACCCGCGATGAATTGCTTCAACTGCTTGGTGTCATCCAGGAAATGGATCCGCCGGGTGTCGGAGCACGCAACCTGCAGGAATGCCTGCTGATCCAGTTAAGGAAAAAAGAAGAGATGACTCCTGAAGTGGAAACGGCCATGCTCATCCTCGACCGCTATTTTAATGAGTTCACAAAAAGACATTACCAGAAAATACTGAAAAAAGCAAAAATTTCCGAAACTGAGCTGAAAAGCGGGATTGATGAGATTTTAAAACTGAACCCAAAACCGGGCAACTCCTTGAGCGAAACCACTAAAACGAATCATTATATACTGCCTGATTTCATCATTTTCAACAATAACGGTGACCTGGAACTTCAGCTGAATTCACGCAATACACCGGAACTGAGGCTGAACCGTACTTACGTTGATATGCTGGAAACCTATGCAAGCTCCAAAAATAAAAACCAGCACAGAGATGCCATCACTTTTGTAAAACAAAAGATCGATTCGGCCAAATGGTTCATCGATGCCATCAGGCAGCGGCAAAACACCCTGCATGTGACCATGGAAGCCATCATGAACTACCAGCGCCAATATTTCCTCACCGGTGATGAAACAAAACTGAGGCCCATGATCCTGAAAGATATTGCCGAGATCGTAAACCTCGACATTTCAACGATTTCAAGGGTGGCTAACAGTAAATATGTACAGACCCCGTTCGGTACCTTCCTGCTCAAAAGCTTTTTCTCTGAATCGATGCAGACCGACAGCGGTGAAGAAGTTTCGACCAGGGAGATCAAAAAAATACTATCCGATTGTATTGATGCAGAGGACAAAGGCAAACCGCTTACCGACGAACAACTCACCAGCATCCTGAAAGATAAAGGCTATAACATTGCCCGCCGGACTGTCGCCAAATACCGCGAACAGCTGAATATTCCGGTTGCCCGCCTCAGAAAGGAATTATAACCGGAGGCTGGGATGGAGATCAGGATCGCTAAAATAATTTCCATTCTCTTTCAACCGTTGTTGGTTCCGACATACTCATTCCTGCTCCTGTTTGCCTACCCGGCTTATTTCTCATTGCTGATCCCATACCAAAACAAGCTGATCATTTTTTCTGTGGTTTTTATCCTCACTTTCCTGTTCCCGGTAATGCTCATTTTGATCATGAGGCAAAAAGGGATGATCAAATCGCTGCAACTCGACAGCAGACAGGAAAGGGTGATCCCGTTTACCCTGAGTATCATTTTATATTACCTCACCTTCCATATGATCCGTCAATTGCCTGTTGCCGAATTTTACAGCCTGGTTTTAATGGGATCGGTAATCATCCTGGTAGCTGCACTTATTATTAATTTTTTCTGGAAGATCAGCATCCATATGATCGGGATTGGAGGAATGCTGGGCGCTTTCATTGGCATTTCAACCAGGTTGAACCTGGATATGGTTCGGATCATTATTCTGATTATCCTGGTTGCCGGAATTACCGGATTCGCACGGCTCAAACTAAAAGCTCACACCTCCTGGCAGGTGTATGCAGGCTTTTTGGCAGGAACCTTTCTGATGTTTTTCCTGTTCTTATTATAATAAATGGGTGAACCCGACGAGATAAGAATTTCCCAGTCTATTTGAATATCATAAACTAAAACGGAATGATCGTCAATCCTATTGAGATCGGGTACATTTCCGGGCCTTTATTTTTTTCAAATAACGTGGAGAGCTGGTAATAACCATAAAGGTTGAACCATTTATAACCGATACGGGCAGTAAATCCGTACCTGTTTTTTTCCATGTAATTTATCTTTGCTTTTTTATAAATCACTCGTTGGGTATTTCCTTCCAAATAATCATCGCCCTTGTATTTCGTATGGGCTTGCAATAAAAATCCGAATTTAAACCCAACGGCAAAACGGAAATCACTTTTTGATTTAAAGCGGAGTTCGAGCGGAATATCGAGGTAGGTAGCCACAAACTTCGATTTTTTATAGTTGATCGAATCGGGAATGGGCTGGAAATAGGTGGAATCGGTTGTAGTCCTGATCTGGGAGGAGTTGAACAGGTTGTGAACCCCTATGCCCATACCTGGAGAAAAACTGAAATTACTTTCCCCGAAAATATAGTTGTAGGAACCGAAAACATTTACCCCGGGATTAATGGTTGCGGGTGAGAATCCAGTAGGTGTATCCTGCCACATATCTGTAAAAACATCCAGCCCGAAGGTAAATTTTCGTTTAGTCTCTTCAGTTACTACCTGTGCATTGATACCCAAATACATCAAACAAAAAACAACAATAACTAATTTTTTCATCTTGAAATTTTTTCTGGCGCTGCAAAGATATGGTTTTTAAAGTTAATAATTGATTAATGGCTAAAAGCGGCTATATTATATCTTGATGTGCTGGGATAATTTTGTTTGAAATAAATATCCTCATG
>JAFGBL010000002.1 GCA_016933115.1 Bacteroidales bacterium
CTGAGATACAGGAAAAAATAAAAAAAAGGATGCAAAAAAATGCCTGGTCACAAATTTTTACCGAGCATGGTCGCATCCCCCCCCAGGCAGTTGAACTGGAAGAAGCTGTGCTGGGTGCCCTGATGCTTGAGCAAAATGCGCTTACGGCAGTGATCGATGTCCTGAAACCTGAAGTGTTTTACAAAGAAGCACATCAAATCATTTATAAGGCGATTCACCGCTTGTTTGCCAAGTCGGAACCCATAGATATTTTAACTGTTACCAACCAATTAAAATCCTCAGGAGAACTGGAACTGATCGGAGGAGCCTATTATATCACACAACTCACCAACCGCGTGGCATCAACCGCCAATATTGAATATCACGCAAGGATCATATCACAAAAACATATCCAGCGCGAATTGATCAAAATATCTTCTGAAATCATAAAAGATGCTTATGAGGACACAACAGATGTGTTCGAACTACTGGATAAAGCAGAAAAAAATCTTTTCAGCGTCAGTGAAAATAATTTCAGAAGGGACTACGACAGCATGCAGACGCTCGTAAGCGATGCCATACAGGATATTAAAACGGCGCGCGATCATGAAGGGAACCTGCGCGGCACACCTTCCGGTTTTACCGAACTCGACCGGGTAACAGCCGGGTGGCAAAAATCGGATCTCATCATCCTGGCAGCAAGACCGGGTATGGGAAAAACGGCATTTGTGCTTTCTATGGCAAGGAATATTGCAGTCGATTTTAACAAACCCGTTGCATTTTTCTCACTTGAGATGTCCTCCATTCAACTGGTGACCAGGCTGATTTCAAGTGAAACACAACTGTCAGCAGATAAACTGAAAAAAGGCAATCTCGAAAATTATGAGTGGGAACAACTCAATGCCAAAATCAGCAAATTGGTCGATGCGCCTCTTTATATTGATGACACACCAGCCTTATCCATTTTCGAATTAAGGGCAAAATGCAGGAGACTTAAGGCTCAACACAATATCCAAATGGTCGTAGTCGATTATATTCAGTTGATGTCAACAGGCGGCGACAGTAAATCAACCAACCGTGAGCAGGAGATCAGTACCATTTCACGTTCGCTCAAAAGTCTGGCAAAAGAACTGAACGTGCCAATCATCACACTTTCGCAGCTCAACAGGTCGGTTGAAACCCGCGGCGGCTCCAAAAGGCCAATCCTTTCCGACCTTCGTGAATCGGGTGCCATTGAACAAGATGCCGACCTGGTTTGCTTTATTTACCGGCCTGAATATTACAAGATCGATCAGGACGAAGAGGGGAATTCAACAAAGGGAATGGCAGAACTGATTATTGCCAAACACAGGAACGGGGCCCTGGGTGATATTAAACTGACATTTATTGACCGCTTTGCTAAATTTACCGATTACGAAAGAGGAGGGACTGATTATATAGCTGACCTGCCTGCAGATTACGGTTATCCGGGTGAAAATTCCTATACGGTACAATCAAGGATGAACGACATGCCGGATGACGACCAGCCGTTTTAACCAAAATTGAACTATTATTCATGAAATCTTGTAATCGTTCGGTAAATTGAACTTTACTTAACTTTGCAGGTTGTATTGAAAAATACCATTGTGTAATATCAATAGGGTTTACACGTTAAAACACTAAACATTTTTTCATGAAAAAACTGGCCATAGCGCTGATCTTAATACTTTTCACACTTGCCGGCAAATCTGCTTACCTCCTGATCCCTATGGACGATACGCAGCAAAATCACCTGAAAGCATACGGCATTGCCTTTTGGGTGCTGCAGCAGGAAGTTGAAGTAGAATGGTTGTTGAATTACAGGGGTGGCAGTTTTATGTGTAAATATCACGACCTGATCGAACAGGAATGTGTGATCAGGGGAGTGAGTTACCAGGTGATCGCAGATGCTCAATCGACCGCCATTTTACTTGAGATTGCCGATCCTCAGGTGAATATGGATGCTGTGAAACTGGATAAAGCCCCTAAAATGGCCGTGTACTCCCCGAAAAACAAACAACCCTGGGATGATGCGGTAACCCTTGTCCTTACCTATGCCGAAATACCATACGATTTGGTTTATGATGAGGAAGTGATGCAGGGAGTATTGCCCCTCTACGACTGGCTCCATTTGCACCACGAAGATTTCACGGGGCAGTTTGGAAAATTCTGGGCCCGTTACCGCAATGCCGATTGGTACCGCGAAGATGTGAGGATAAACGAGGAAATCGCGCACAAGCTTGGATTTAATAAAGTTTCGGAGTGTAAGCTGGCTGTGGCCAAAAAGATCAGGGATTTTACGGCAGGTGGAGGATATTTATTTTCCATGTGTTCGGCACCGGATAGTTACGATGTGGCACTGGCAGCTGATGGAGTTGATATTTGCGATGTGATGTTCGACGGAGATCCGATTGACCCAAATGCACAGAAAAAGTTGAATTTTGACAATTGTTTTGCCTTCCGCGATTTCAACATCAACATCAATCCGTATGAATATGAAATATCAACGATCGATGTGGATCCGGTCCAGAGAAGGGCAAATACTGCCAATGATTATTTTACCCTTTTTGAATTCTCGGCAAAATGGGATCCGGTTCCAACCATGCTTTGCCAGGACCATACCGAAATTATAAAAGGGTTTATGGGTCAGACCACTGCTTTCAGAAAACAATATGTAAAGCCCAATGTATTGATCATGGGAGAAAACAAGGCTTTGAATGAAGCCAGGTATATCCATGGTGAATATGGCAATGGGATGTGGACATTCCTGAGTGGCCACGATCCGGAGGATTATCAGCATTTTGTCGGTGATCCGCCCACCGACCTGAATTTATTCCCCAACTCTCCCGGTTACCGGTTGATCCTGAACAATGTACTGTTTCCTGCAGCCCGCAAGAAAAAGCAAAAGACCTGATTTATCTTTTCAATTCACATTTCGAATTCTTCCCCTTAATAGAATTCTACAAATACTATTTCAGCTTTATAGTCCAACTTTCCAAATTTTCTGCAGGAAAAAAATTTGATTTGTCTTAATTTAACATTTTAAAATGTGACCTGTTAATAGACA
>JAFGBL010000115.1 GCA_016933115.1 Bacteroidales bacterium
AAGCAGTAGCATACCATTATCACATGCATCATTTTGAACTACTTCCATGACTCCTGAACATTGTATAAATTTGATAGTTCGTTCAACCATCATACCGGATTTCAGAGCCGCATCGTTCATTTCATCTGGAATCAAAGCATCGTTATCACATCCTGCGAAAAAAATACTTAAACTCAAGAAAAGAAACATTAACTTTTTCATTGTAACAAATTTTAAAAGGTTAGAAAATAAATTTTAATTCAGTTATAAATTTAGCCCAAAGAAAAAGCAGTTGCTTTGGTGATTGTCTCAAATGTTTTGGTGATTATCTCAAATCTTAATGAGATATTCCGGATTTGCTGATTTCGCTCGGGGCAAAACTAAATTCCTCGTGGAAAGCACTACTGAAATGGGAAAGGTTTTTGAAACCGGATGCCAGTGCAGCTTCGGTAACATTTTTGCCTTCAAATTCAATCATCTGTTTTGCTTTTTGCAGGCGATACGATCGAATGTGTTGACCCAGGGATTTATTTGTCAGTGCAGAAAATTTACGGTACAACTGGGCCCGGCTCATATTCAGCGCACGATAAACTTGTGTTATACCGAATTCTTCGTCCGATAAATTTTCATCCAGCAGGCTATTTATTTTGATGATAAAATCCAGTTGCCGCCGGTAACCTGCACTCTTTATTTCAGCATGTGCATTTGTGGCTGCGAGTTTTGCCTGCATTTTGCGCCGCGATTCAAAAAGATTTCGAAGGCGCAGTTTTAAATCTTTCTCATCAAATGGCTTTACGAGGTATTGGTCGGCGCCAATTTCCAGTCCTTCTATTTTGCTGACATAATCTCCGCGCGCCGTTAAAATCATCATAGGGATATGATCGGTACGGAAATCGTTTCGCAGTTGCCGGAGCAATTCAAACCCATCCATTTTTGGCATCATCACATCGGAAAGAATGATATCAGGAATTATCTGTTGCGCTTTTTCCAGGCCTTCCATTCCGTTATTTGCCAGCTCAATTGTGTAATCTTCGTGCAATACTTCCACCAGGTATTCCACCACATCTGCATTATCCTCCACAATTAACAGAATAGGATTGGATGATTTCTTTAAAGAATTAATCCGGAATGATTTTTCATGAGCATCAATTCCTGTTTCGAATTGATCAATCGTAAATTCAGGATGCAGTATATCTGCATCATCTGCCTTTTTTGCAGTATTTGATAAAGGCAGAATGATTTTGAACCTGGAACCCAAACCCGGCTCGCTTTCCAAACGAATTTCCCCTTTTATCAATTGCACCATTTGCCGGGTGAGTGATAATCCCAGTCCGGTGCCCGGGGTTTGAATATCGTCATCCGGGACCTGGTAAAAACGTTCAAAAATACGTTCGTGCAGTTCAGCCGGAATGCCTTTTCCTGTATCAGCGACTTCAATTACTACAGATTGGTTGTTGTTTATAAGTTTGTTGGTTACCGAAACTGTTACCTCTCCTCCCGGAGGAGTAAATTTTATAGCATTGGAGAGTAGATTGGAAACCGCATGAAATACAATTCCCTTGTCGAAATCGGCAATTAGCGGGCTATCTTTTTGATTGAATGCCAATTCGATTTTCTTTTTTTGCGCCAGGCTTTGAAAAGATGCGGTTAAATGTCTTACATATTTTCTGAGATCGCCCTGGATTAAATCCAAACGCATGCTTCCGGCCTCCAGTTTGGATATATTCAGCATTTGATTGACAAGCCGTAGCAAAATACTGCTCTGCTTTTTAATTTTCGCCGGACCGTGTTGACGCCAGTACCCTTTATTTTGTTCCATTTGATCAGCAATGCCCTGAATGACCGTTAACGGAGTCCTGAACTCATGCGAAACATTGGTATATAAAAGTGTTTTGGCTTCGTCAATTTTACGTAATTTCTCGGCTTCGGCTTTTTCATACCTGTTTTTATCTTTCATGAATAAAATGACAATGAACAGGATACAGGCATTTATCCAAAGTGCAAGCCCTACAAATGAAATTGTATTTTCGCGCGGGGTAATGTAATCCGGTGTGGTTAGCGACGATTGAAAAATACCGACTACCACTATTGTTGCGCAGTAAAGAATAAACATTCCGATTGACCAGCGCAGATTGCCGGCCAGCACCGAGCCCATGGCACAATTCATTCCAATAAAGATAAACCCCATTGATGTTGTAAGTCCGCCGGTACCTAGCATCATGAACATTGCTGTTATCGTATAAACGGAAAAAATGGCATTTATAACTATGTCAAACCGTTTTACTCGCTTTAATAACGGAAAGCCAACAATGTACCCTGCAATAAATATAACGCCGCCCCACCACATTGGCCACATTTGCACCACAAAAAAAAAGTGAACACATGAAATTAAAACAAATACACAGGTAACTAAAAACCATATCCAGGCCCAGCGTTTGCGAAGTTGGGCTTCGGGTTCCAAACGTGGATCTGCAAGATACCGGTCAATCCGGGCAATTGTTATTTCCCCTATGTTGTTAATCCATCTTTTCACCTTATAATATTTACTTGTTTAAAACCACGAAATACGTAATACAAGTTAATGATTATTAGAACATTAATCAATAAGCAGCCAAATTATTTTATAGACTGACAGGAAGGTTGTGAAGCTTAATCAGGGTTACAACTCTATTTAATTACACTGATGACAGTGGCAAAACGACAATTTGGGTAATAGGTTGATTTTTCTCATTTCCCGGATTTTGTTTTAAAATCAGCGCAATGCTGCATACCTTACCCATAAGGCAGCCATGAAAGTTCCAACCAGCAGCAGATAAACAAAAATCCCTCCATTCAAATTGAACCTAATGACCAGTGCAACCAGAGAATGGAGGGAAAAAACCGTTATCACTCAACGGAACCTGCGGATTAAATCAAAAAGAATTGCGGGTTCCGGAAGAACGGTTTTCAGGGTTTTATTTTTTGCCTTTTACCAGGGTAATTTCTCCGGTCCAGTGATGGAATGAGTTGGCAGGGTATGAATCCCTGTTGTAATCATCTGTCATGCCTTGCCCGGAAGCGCCTTCAAATCTGCCAGTTCCGCCGGTAATTTCCCAGGGATCTGTAAAATAAGAATTCACATCTTCCGGGTGGTGATCCAAACGTCCATCCATTACCTGTCCTTCTATATCGACAAACAAGCTGTCGCCGTTTGCCGCTACAAAATACGCTTTCATGTAACCAGATGGTCCGGGATAAATTCCGGAAGCCCAGTCACAACAGAACTCAAAATGATGTGTAAATTTTCCCAAATGAGTAGCAGTTCCTCCTCCTTCGCCATAAACCATCATCCAAAATTGTCCAT
>JAFGBL010000116.1 GCA_016933115.1 Bacteroidales bacterium
AATCAATGAAATACTGTATATAAATGTAAAATAATTGACCAATTTCCCTTTTGTTATTCTTGAATATACTAATTCCAAAAGATAAAAAATCTATTATGAATCATTTTCTATATTTAATATTTTTGTCCAAATGATTTTTATTAGAATAAACAAGTAGATGCAAAAAATTAAAATCGATTCAAAAAAAGCGACGCAAATAAATTGGGAAAAGCAAACAAATGAAAATGCTTTAATTTATATATCGGCTGGCCTGTCTTTTTTATGCAGTTTACTGGTTTATATGTTAACACTTGCTCCTTCTGTTACACTGGAAGATAGCGGAGAACTAATCACAGCAGCGTACCGCCTGGGTGTTGCACATGAGCCCGGATATCCTTTGTTCACAATGCTGGGTAAAGCTTTTTCCTGGCTTCCAATTGGCAGTATTGCATACCGACTGAACTTTATGTCGGCTTTCTTTTCCGCACTGGCTGCAGCTTTAATCTGTTTGACAGCAATCCAACTGATTGAGCATACTTTTAAAAAGGGCATAAGAATATCGAAAAATGGAAATTCAATTTCGTTTCTTAAATATGCAGTTGGATTTGCAGCTGCCATGTTTTATACTCTTTCATTCGAAGTCTGGGAACAATCCGTCATCACAGAGGTTTATAGTTTGCACAGTTTTCTATTAAGCATATTTCTTTTATTGTTTGTTTTGTGGTACCGCAGGGAAGAAAAAAACCAAAAAAAACGACTGTTTTATCTTATGTGTCTGGTCATCGGTATTTCACTTACCAATCATTCGACCTCACTGTTGCTGATTCCGGTATTGGGGATTTATTTGGCCATATTTCACATAAAATTCATTTTTAATATAAAGACGATTTTAACAGGAATTCTTTTTGGATTGATCGGGTTGCTTCCTTTGTTATACCTGCCAATCGCATCTTCCTTTGATCCTGTTCTGGACTGGGGAAATCCGGAGAACCTGTCAAATTTTTTCAGGACCATCAGCCGGCATCAGTACATCGAATTTGAACAGACTTCTGAAAAGTTCATAGCCGGACTGAGCTATTATTTTATTCAGGCCCTTCCGTCTCAGTGGTTCCCGGTTGTTTTGGTCCTATTGCTTCCAGCTTTCATTGTACTTTACAGGTACAACAGGAAATTTTTATATTTCTCGATTATATTTCTTTTATTTTATATTCCGGTGACAACCTATCTTACTGATTTTGATGTAACCGGAAAAGATTTCAGGGCTGAATTGTACAGGTTGCTGGTTTCGGTGTTTTATATTCCGTCGTATCTGTTTTTTTCGATTCTTTTAGGCCTGGGTTTGTTTTTTCTGGGCACCTTGATCAAAAACAATCGATTGGTCAATGCCTTATCGATCGTCACCATCATACTGCCAATCGCCCTTTCAGCAGGCAATCACCGGAAGGTCAATATGCACAATTTCAGGTATGCTGATATTTATATCGAAAATCTCTTTAAGGCTGTACCCAGGGATGCTGTAGTATTTACACAAATTGATTATTATTATTTTCCTTTGATGTACTATCAGGATGTTCTTGGGGAAAGGACGGATATTACTGTATTGGATCAGCCCTTACTAAAAAGAAGCTGGTACATTGAAATGTTGAAAAATCACAGGCCGCAAATTTTTCAAAGATCACAAGGAGCTTTTGATGAATTTTTGGCTGCGGTTGAACCATTTGAAGCAGGAAATCCATACAATGGGGCTTTTATTGAGAAAAATTACATGGCAATGATCAATTCGGTCATTGACGATGCAATTGAAGATGGAAGGGAGGTTTATTTCACCTATGTCCCACAGAAGGAAATCCAGCGCGATTATTATCTGGAGTCGGTGATCGGGGCATTAAAAGTAAACAGTACGGGGGTTCCAGCGGCAGTCGACTATTCAGAATTTAGCCTGGATGCCTTTCAGTATTTGCCAACTGATAGTCCTTTACTTGTCAGATACCTGAGCCAATATTACGGAGAATGGATTTTTTCACGGGCTATGCTGGAGGAAAGTTCAGGCAATTTTGCGGTTGCTTCCTTGCTATATCAGGAATGCCTCAAATTCAGCATGGTCAATGAGCGGATTATTTCCTATACAAAGGAAAAATTGAAGTCGTTAAATCAGTGAGACTATTGTTTCAAAAACGATAGTAAACTGAAATAACAAAGTCGACCTGGTCCCGATTCTTCAGGATATCAGGGTCATATTCCCCGCTGCTTGCCGCGATTAAAATAATATATCATTCCTTATAAATACCTCGTGGCTCTGCCACTAGGTTATTTATATCACGACAATAAAAAAAACCGGAGTTGCTGTGGCGCTTCTCCGGCAATTTTATCTATTCCAAATGATTTCTAATCTTTTATGGGGTTAGTTCCCCGCCGCTCTGCGGCGTAAAATAAATATCTTTGTATGTATGAGTGAAAGCGAATACATACATAAATCACACAATGTATCTGTACTCTTGTACCATTTTGTATGTCCAGCGAAATACCGTAGGGTAGTATTTAGCCGAGCAGTGGACCAGACTTTGAAAAATGTTTGTATAGAAATTGAGAAGCGCTATGAGGTTCATTTTTTGGAGATTGGGACTGATAAGGACCATGTTCATTTTTTGATTCAGTCGATACCAAGGATGAGTCCCACACAAATCATCACCATGTTGAAAAGTATTACAGCCAAAGAGATATTCAAGAAACATCCAGAGGTGAAATCGAAGCTTTGGGGCGGAGAGTTCTGGACAGATGGATATTTTGTGAACACGGTCAGCAAATTTGGAGATGAGACGAGCATTTCGAAGTATGTTCGAGACCAAGGACTTGAAAAAGACTACACAGTTTTGCATAAAAGTAAACAGTTAGCTTTGTTTTAAGATACCCCGCTGCTCTGCGGCGGGGTAGTTCATTATTGACATCGGAAAAAACAATTAATAATTTAAAAAAATATTTATGAAAAAAGCGAACTTAATTTATTTACTCGGGTCGATACTCTTTGCGGTATTAATCGGTTTTTCCTCATGTACAAAAGAGGGTCCGGCAGGCCCGGCTGGTGCTGACGGTGAAGATGGTATTGACGGCACTGACGGTACAGCTACCTGTATTCAGTGCCATGACGATTCACAAAATCTATTTGCAAAAATCAATCAGTGGGAACATTCAGTCCATGCGATAGGTGGAAATTATGAAAGAAATGAAGGCGAGTGTGCCATTTGCCACACCAGCCAGGGTTTCCTTGGAAATCTGGATGGCTCTTATGACTATACGGCAGAAGGAGCATTCATTTCTGATCCCAATCCTCCCAACTGTTATACTTGCCATAAGATTCATGATACTTACACTCCGGAGGATCTTGCATTAACCAAAACTGATCCGGTTGAACTAAATAATACAGCTAAAGCAACCTTTGATTTTGGTAAAGCTAATCTTTGTGCAAGCTGCCATCAGGGTCGTACAGTTGATCCATTCCCTGTTGAAAATGGAGGTGATTATAATGTTACAAATAGCCGGTTTGGTGTGCACCATGGCCCTCAGGCCAATACCTTTGCCGGTATGGGATTATTTGAGGTTGGTTCCGGTTATAACAACCATGTTCACACAAATATTGCCGATGCATGTGTTACATGCCATATGACTGAACCATTTGGCGCACAGGCCGGTGGCCATACCATGAATATATCCTATGAATACCATGGTGCAACCGAATTGAACCTGAATGGCTGTACCGAGTGTCACTCAGACCCGGATGCATTGGCAGAAAATACCGAAGAACTTCAGGCTGAAGTTGAAGAACTTCTTGCAGAACTTCAAGCACTGTTAATTGATGCAGGAATTTACAATGAAAATACAGGACTTGCCAATACCGGTACATATTCGTCAAATGTTGCAGGTGCCTTCCTTAACTATATGGCTATTGAAGAGGACAGGAGTTTAGGAGTACATAATCCGACTTACATTAAAAAGATTTTGCAGAACTCTATTGCTGCAATAGAATAGTGAAAAAATAAAAATGAAAAAAAAGGCTTGGTATTTCTAAGCCTTTTTTTATTTTTTATACTTTCGTCAAAAAAAATATTTAAAAAAATACAACAGATGAAAATATTACGATTTTTTTCAGCCTTAACAGTCGCAACAGGTTTGCTACTGCTGGTTTCATGTGAATATGAATTTATAGAAACACCGGCGCCTCCGGTAACAACTGATACCATCAGTTTTTCATCGGATGTTGCACCGATCTTTTCAGATGATGCTTGTACAGCATGCCATAATGGAGGTATTGCTTTTGATTTAACAGCAGACAATGCTTATAACAACATTGTGTCTAATAATCTGGTCGTTCCTTCTGACCCGGAAAACAGCAAAATTTGGTATTACCCTGAGCCAGCAAATGGCCAGCATAATTCCAAATATTCGGTATCCAATGCCAATACCATTTATAGCTGGATTAGCCAGGGCGCTTTAGATAATTAAAAAACCTATAAAACTTACAAATATGAAGAAGATTACAATCATAATCGTTTCAGTAGTTTTGAGCTTTAGTTTTGCATTTACTCAGGAACAGGAGGAAGCGAAAAAAGAAAAAGATAAACCCGTATACGAACCTTTTGGTAGCGGCTTGCTTATCGACAATCAAACCAGCCAGATACCGGCTGCAAAAACCCTTGAAATGGTTATTCAGCACAGGTTTAGTACAATGCAAAATAATTTTGAGGATTTATTTGGTATTTATGGATCGGCAAATATTCGAATGGGGTTTAATTATTCCATTTTAAACAACCTGATGGTAGGTTACGGACTGACCAAGAAGAATATGTACAACGATTTCCAGGTAAAATGGAATGTACTTTCACAAACACGACAGAATACAATTCCTGTATTTGTGACCCTTTACGGAAATATGGCCATCGACGGAAGGGATAAGACCGTATTTGAGGGAGCCGGTGATGATTCTGCCTACAATTTTTCTAACCGTTTCTCCTATTTCAGCCATTTGATCATCGGAAGAAAATTCAACGACTGGCTCTCATTGCAGGTGAATACCAGCTTTACCCATTATAATAAGGTGTCGGCAATAAAGGATCATGATGTTGTTGGAATTGGATTTAACGGAAGAATAAAATTCAGTCCGCAATCTGCTATTTTATTCCAGTATGATATGCCCCTGAAGATTAAAAATATATCGGAGCATACCAGTTTCATTAAACCTTCGCTTCCCAATTTTGCAATTGGTTACGAAGTATGCACAAGTACACACGATTTCCAGATTTATATTACGACAGCAGATGGCATAATTCCTCAGGATATTTATATGTACAATGATAATACCCTTGAAAATTCAAAAGGATCTGCCGACAATGACTGGACACATGGCGTCAGTGCATTGAGATTCGGATTTACCATTACCAGGCTTTGGGGATTCTGATGACCAGGGGTTTTTATTTGCCGCTGGCAGAAATTCTCAATCCAGGTTGGTTTTCTTACTTTGTTTTTCAATTATATTTGTGGATTTTTACGAGCGAGTGTTGGATTTGTTTTGATGAATTTATACAGTGATTATGTAAAACCTACCAGCACAAAATATTGTATAAATATCCAAAATGTATAAAATGTATATATAAAAAAATGATCGCAAATAAATATTTATTGTTAATTTCATTTTTGGTATGTTCATATGGTATTGTAGCATACGCACAGGATGAAGGCGAAGAGGAAAGGGTGTATGACTATGCAGGGGAAAATCATCAGTGCATTAAATGCCACGGACATAAAACATTTCATTATTACAATGAAAACCTGGACCGTGAATTTAGGGATCGCATGAATCCTTACTTCATTATCGATTCGGTTGAGTATTATAGTTCGAACCATTGGAATTTCAGTTGTTTTGACTGTCATTCATATGATTATTCCAATTTTCCCCATCCTGCTGAATTGCGCCTCGAACCTAAACCCGGGTGTCTTGATTGCCACGGTGGGGATGATACTTATGAAGACCGCAGCTGGGAGCGGATTGATGAGGAATTTCAAAAAAGTGTTCACAGTACTAAACACAGTGAAGACTTTACGTGTTCCATGTGCCATAATCCGCATTCATATAAAATCAATGCAAGAACCAATGATAATATCAAGCAGACCATTCAGTATGACAATGGTATTTGTCTGAGTTGTCATGCCGACATCAATAAATACCAATTGATCGTCGATTTTGTGAATCCGAATGTACTCGAAACCCATGCATGGCTTCCCAATCAGGCATTGCATTGGCAAAATGTACGTTGCATTGAGTGCCATGCCGAAATAAAGGAGGATATGCTTATAGCACACAATATCCAACCCAAGGAAAAGGCGGTTAAAAGGTGTGTTGAGTGCCATTCGGAGAATTCGATTCTCCTTGCATCACTATATAAGTACCAGGTAAAGGAAAATAGAAACAAGCTGGGATTTTTCAATGCTGCCATCTTAAATAATTCTTACATTATCGGTGCGAACCGTAATTATTATTTAAATCTAATTAGCCTGGTGATTTTCGGGATGGTGGTTATCGTTATTGGAATTCATGCAACAATCAGATTTATTAGGAAATAAGATGAGTGAAGAAAAACTATATTTATACCCATTGTGGCTCAGAATATGGCATTGGACAAATGCATTTTTATTCCTGGTTTTGATATTTACCGGATTGAGTCTTCAATATGCCGGAATTGAGTCTACCCTCATAAGGTTTGACATAGCCGTGAGTTTACATAATATTGCCGGGATCATCCTGACGATCAGTTTTGTGTTTTTTGTTTTTGCCAACAGGTTCACATCCAACAGTAATTATTACAGGATCAAACGCAAAGGTTTTATAAAAAGGTTGTTGAAGCAGTTCAGATATTATACCTATGGTGTATTCATTCATGAACCCACTCCTTTTCCGGTGAGCCAAAAAAGGAAATTTAACCCATTGCAGAAATTGAGCTACGTAATGGTAATGTACCTCATGATGCCGGTAATAATTATTACCGGTTTTGCATTATTGTTTCCTGAGGTTAACCTTGAGAATGTGTTCGGTATAGCGGGTATATATCTTACCGATTTGCTTCATATTGTTACCGGTTTTGTACTTTCTGTTTTTATGATCGTGCATATTTACTTCTGTACATTTGGGAAAACAGTATGGAGTAATTTTAAAAGTATGTTTACAGGCTGGCATTGATTTAATCGACCAGTAATCTCCAGTTGAGATTAAGATTAATATTTGGGTTGGAGCCAAAAAACCGGTCAGATCTTGCCCACTGAGTTGTAAATATAAATAAGGGGAAAGAAAAATTGGTTAGCCATTTTATTATTTTTGTTATTGGACGATACTACATCTTTTAATCTTAACATAAAATGAAAAAATTCAAACTCCCTCAGTCATACTACAACTGGACGTCAATCATAGGAACAACCATAGCCCTGGTGAGTTTATTCATGATCGTCTTTCTCTTTGTTATATCCATTTTATTCGGAGCGGGAACTTCGTCCTACATGGGCCTCGTTACATGGATTGTTTTACCTGTTTTCCTTGTTTTGGGATTGATTATCATCCCGATAGGAATGCTGGTGAAAAGAAGAAAGGACAAAAGACAACATGTAGTTTATGAAAAAACCTGGCCGAAAATCGATCTGAATGATGTCAGAACCCGCAATGCTACTATGATATTTGGAATAGGAACGGTATTTTTCCTTTTATTGTCTTCAGTGGGAAGTTATGAGGCATTTCATTATACCGAATCGGTTGAATTTTGCGGAACGGTTTGCCATAAGGTAATGAAGCCCGAATATGTAGCCTACCAGAATTCCCCCCATGCTAAGGTTGCATGCGTTGAATGCCATGTTGGTTCAGGTGCAAATTGGTATGTACGGTCGAAATTGTCAGGATTATACCAGGTTTATGCAGTTTTGGCAAAAGTTTATCCTAAGCCCATTCCTACCCCTGTTAGTAATCTGCGGCCGGCCAGGGAAACCTGTGAGGAATGCCACTGGCCCGAGAAGTTTTATTCAAGGCAACTGGTGGTTGAGAAACATTACCTTGCTGATGAAGAAAATACGGAATGGGATATCAGCCTGCAAATGAAAACCGGCCCAACATACAGTGCTTTAGGCTTGCAGGAAGGAATTCACTGGCATATCAATCCAAATGTTAAGGTTGAGTATATTGCTACTGACACGGTGCGTCAAAATCTTCCATGGGTACGTTTTACAAATTTGAAGACGGGTGAAGTAAAAGTGTTTGAAGATGAAGAAAATAAACTAACAGAAGAACAGATAGCAGCAGCTGAAATCAGGGAAATGGACTGTATGGATTGCCATAACCGCCCTTCGCACGATTATCGTCCACCCATGCGTTTCATCAATGATGCCATTACTGCCGGAAATATTTCGAAGGAAATCCCTGAAATTAAAATGAAAGCCATGGAAATTCTTGGTATCGATTTCCCAACCACCGATAGCGCCATGGCATACATTGAGCAAGAATTAAATGAATATTATTCATCAAACTATGAGGAATTCTATTCCCAGCACCCTGATTTGATTTCAGCAGCTATTACTAATATTCAGAATGAATTTAAGAAGAATATATTTCCTGAGATGAAGGTCCGTTGGAATGCTTACCATAACAATATAGGGCATATGGAATTCAACGGCTGCTTCCGTTGTCACAACGATAAACATAAATCTGAACGGGGTGAAGTGATTACACGGAATTGTAATCTCTGCCATAGTATTGTAGCCCAAGGCGTTCCGGATACATTGCAGGTTGGTTCCATTTATGATGAACTTGAGTTCGTCCATCCGAATGATCCTTATGGTGATTGGAAAGAGTACCTTTGTGTTGAGTGCCACAGCGACTTATATTAAAAGGAAGTTCCTCAATTTTATTATTTCACCTCAATTCGAGAATTAGTTTTTGATTAAAAATATATATAAATAAAAAATATATATTTAAAAAATATATGTGTATTTATCGTAGCTTTGTTGAATATAATTTATTGAGCTATGAAAAATCAACTACTTGTTGCCGTTTTACTATCAATTCTTCTGATTGTAAATTGTAAATCGGATCAATCCGATGAAAATGAACAGGTTAATCCTTCCATAAAGTTGGAAGGTGAAATAAACATTGCCGGAGCTGACGCACTTCTGCCCCTTGTAGAGGTTTGGGTTTCCGGATTTCAAGTCGGCCATGAAAATTTAGATATCAATGTATCGGGTGGAGGGACCGGTTTGGGCCTGGAAAAACTAGCCAAAGGGGAAATTGATATGGCAATGATTTCACGGGAGCTTACATCCGATGAAGCATGTTTGGGGTTGATTTGCTGGCCGGTATCCAAAGAAGGAGTCATTCCCATTGTAAACCAGGACAATCCCTTGATTGATGTCATTCTCGAAAAGGGATTTGAAAGATCTACGTTTAAAAAACTTTATTCTGAATCAAAAACCTGGAATTGGGGAGAAATACTTCACACAAGCGATAACGACGAGGTGAAGGTATACACCAGATCCGATTTATCGGGTGCTGCTGATATATGGGCAAAATACCTCGGATTGCAGACAGGCCAGTTGAATGGTATTGGCGTTGAGGGTGATGCCGATATGGTTCAGGCAGTAATAAATGAACCTTTTGCCATCGGATATTGTAATGCTCATTATGCATTCGACTTTACAAGCAAAAAACCATTTGAAGGGCTTGTAATAGTTCCCATTGACCTGAATTGCAACGGCCGGCTGGATTCCTTTGAGAAGTTTTATGATCGGCTTTGTACGGTCCATCGGGCTGCCTACCTCGGAAAATTTCCAAACTTACTTTGCCGTGAAATCATGTTGGTCACAAGGGGAGTTCCAAATGACCCGGCAATTATAAGTTTTCTGGATTGGATTTATACCAAGGGCCAAATTATCTCGGAGAAGAGTGGATATTCCCGCATGCGCCAATGCGTTATTGAAGACTATACGGATGTTTTAGATAGCCTTCTAATCCAAAAGTAAACCAGATATCTTATTCAATAATGATTTTTGTAGCTTCCCTGTATTGAGTACTTTTAATTTCAAGGAAATAAACACCCTGAGGAATATTGCTAAATTCAAGCTTTATAACTGTCTGCTGAGAATCAACATTGCCCTTTGAGATCAATCCTCCGGAAGGATGATAGACAGACCAGGATATGTTACTTCCCAGATGTTCGGTGTTCAAATAGAATACTCCATTGCTGGGATTCGGATATATACGGATTAAATTTGATTTTTTCTGATCCGTAATTCCAACCATCGGAACTGAAACCTCGTGCATTACAACATCTTCGCATTCGAGGTAAAATGCTGTTAGGGTTACTTCATAGGCACCTGCTTCTGCATAAGTATGGGTAGGGTTATTTTCCGTGCTTGTATTCCCATCACCAAAATCCCACAGATAAGAATTTGCATTGGTGGAAGTATTGGTAAATTCCAGGGTATAGTTGGTCCCTGCATAAGTAAATTCTGCCGAAGGTGTTGGACTGACGGAAATATAGTTTTCCTTGGTTTCCGTAATATTACCATTAATTGTGAGGGTTACCGTTTTTGGACCGGGTGTAATGTAAGCTACCTCATGAGGGCCTTCGTTATTTGCAGTGGCCGGTGTCGCTCCATCACCAAAATTCCATGCCCATGAATTGGCCCCGGTCGACATATCGGTAAAAATTATGGTTTCATCCTGACATACACTGGTTGCATCTGCCATGAAATCAGCAACAAAAGGTGTATACACGAGTTCCAGGTCCTTAAAATAGGTCTCGTCAGGCGGAGATATTAAATGTGATTCCGGCCCTTTATTGAATGCAATGGTGTAAAGAGGTCCCTGTGCATGTTTATCAGTAAATTCCACCCAGATTTCATACTCACCATCAGGAACCAGGTTGCCATCCAGGTCGGTACAATCCCAACTCACCGTATGGGTTTGATGACTGTTCAATGTTGGTCCTGTTATGGCATCCACCACATTATAATCGGATACGGTATGCCACGTATAGAGGTACTGTTTTCTTTGATTGGCCATCGCTTTACGGGTTTTTATAAAATCACCGCTATTTTCTACCCAAATGGCCAGCACATGTTTAGGAGCGTAATTTCCACCGGCAGAAACCGTTCTGACTGTAAAAGTAACTTCACCGGCTGTGTTGATTGTTGATTTGGTGTTGTCAGTTCCTGTAAACCCAGAGAAAATAAAAACCGAAGCAACGGTAAAAATGACAATCGTGAATATAGTAGATAAATTTTTATTCATATTTATGTATATAAATTTATAAATGCAATAATAGGAAATAATTATTTGAAAATAAAAATAAAATATTACTAAATTTGCACTCCCAAAATGGTGGATGTAGCTCAGCTGGTTAGAGCATCGGATTGTGGTTCCGAGGGTCGCCGGTTCAAGTCCGGT
>JAFGBL010000117.1 GCA_016933115.1 Bacteroidales bacterium
AGTGCTATATGCCGGAGCAAGTAATCAATATGCGGTTTATTATTATCGTTCCGATGATGGGTACTTTACCAACAGCCTGATTCAGTATAGTGATAATGCGGGTCTTCAAGCTGAAAACACTACAATGCTCATAAGGGGAAACATATTTCAGGACAATGATTCCTATGGCGTATATATTTTAGGTTCGAATGTTCCGGATCTTGGAGAAAATAATCTGACAAATGCAGGGCTGAATACATTTTCCAATAATAACGGAGGAAATTTTCAGATTTTTAATGGTACCAATCAGGATATCAATGCCTGGTACAACAACTGGGGCTTCTATACCGGGACAGAGATTGATGCCCACATTTATGACGATGATGAAAATACCAATTATGGCGAGGTTCATTTCAATCCCTGGTATGATCCTTCCAATGTACCTTTGGTTGTTGATTTTATGGCAGACATTACTTCAGGTTATGATCCTTTGACGGTTCAGTTCACCGACCTCAGCCTGCTGAATCCAATTTCATGGGAATGGGATTTTGACAATGACGGCAATGTGGATGCCACTGAACAAAATCCTGAATGGACATTCCAATACCCCGGAATTTATACGGTGAAACTCACCGTTTCGAATGAAAGTACCACCGAAACAGAGATAAAAACCGATTTTATCAACGTTTACGAACCGGTTCCCATGACCATTGCCGAAGCCAGACTGGAGCCCCTGGGGTCAACAGTTTGCATTACAGGGATGATCACTTGCGGCAGTGAGTACGGGAATCTTCATTTTATTCAGGATGTAACTGCGGGTGCCGGATTGTATAGTTCGAATCTGAATTATTTCAGGATGGGCGATTCGGTGCTGGTTATCGGTGAAACGATGGATTACAATGGTTTGTTTGAGCTTCAAAATTTCACCTATCACAAATACATCACCCGGAACAATCCGATGCCTGAACCGCAGGTGGTCACCATTGCCGACCTGGGTGAAAATTATGAAGGGGAAGTGGTTCGCATCAGTGATGTCAATTTTCCCTACGGTGGAAATAGTTTTTTTGCCGCTACTGATTATGATATCAACGATCCCACCGGAACCACCCATTTCAGGATTCATTCCAATTCAAACCTTGTTTATCAGCGGGCGCCCGAAACCACAGTTGACATCACCGGAATCTGTGTTAACCGGACGGATGATTTGACTTATCCCTTCGGCATTTATCCCCGCGATTATGCCGACCTTATTTATAAAAACCTCCAGGATTTTCAACTGCAAAATGCAAGTCTGACCAAACGCTATTCCATGATCAATTCGGTTTCGGCAGTGGATGGCAATATCGCCTGGGCAACCGCGAGGGATGGCAAAAACCAGTTTATTGTCCATGAGATCATCCGCACCACCGATGCCGGTCAGAACTGGCAAACCATCACCCTCCCTGATCATATTGGCCTGGTAAACGGAAGTATCTTTGCACTGGACGAAAACAAGGCCTGGGTGGTTGCATATCGTCAATGGGGCGAAAATGCACAAGGTTTATTTTATACCGGTGATGGTGGTATAAACTGGACACAGCAGGCGAGTGCTCTCTTTGATCCGGCGTCAGGAGGTTTTCCCAACATCGTTTATTTTTGGGATGCCGGAACCGGAGTATGCATGGGGGACCCGACGAATGGCTATTTTGAGATTTATACAACAACCGATAACGGAGCAAACTGGAACAGGGTTTCACAAACCAATATTCCCGATCCGCTGACAGATGAATATGGTATTATTGACGTGTGTTCGGTGGTAGGCAACACCATTTGGTTTACGACAACAAAAGGCAGGGTTTACAAATCGGTTGACCAGGGTGTTAACTGGACGGTTTCACAAACACCGCTTGATAATTATTGCATTCTTGATTTTAAAGATCAATCTGAAGGACTGGTTATGTCGCAAATGGATAATACGCTTTATAAAACAACTGACGGAGGGACAACCTGGACACAGGTAAATTACTCCGGTGATGCGCATTCCATGCAGTTGCAATACATTCCCGGAACTGTGGATACATGGGCCTGCTCCGGATTGCCGGGATCCGATGCCGGAATTTCTTACAGCACAGATGGCGGACTTACATGGGAATATTTTCCAACAACACATGGTGTTCATATGGGTGCCATGGATTGGGTGGATGCCGTTACTGCTTTCGTTGGAACTGCCAGTACCGACTATCCTGAAGGCGGAATGTTCCGGTATTGGGGAATCGGTGGCATCGATTATGAAATCTCATGGGATCCCACCGAACCGTATGAGGATCAGATCATCACCATCACGGTTACCAATCCGGCAGCTACACCCTGGTTGCACTGGGGCGTAAATGATGTGAATTTCAACTGGCAAACACCGGATGGAGTTTACTGGCCGGCAGGAAGTGTGCTTGCCGGTGGAACAGGCCCGGCAATTCAGTCTCCGTTCACAGGACCCAATGAAAATAACGAATATACAATTCAGATCGGTCCCTTCAACAATGCTGCACAGTTTGTTGACAGGGTGGCTTTTGTGATTTATTTTGAAAACAATACCTGGGATAACAATAATTGGGAAGATTACCATATCAACATTGATCATCCTGAACCTTTGCAGGTTCAGCTAAAAGTCTTTCTTGAAGGGCCATATAACGGAACTGAAATGAACACCGATCTGAACTCCATAATACCTCTCCAGCAAACCTTAACTGTTATCGGGTATAACGGACCGGAAGAAGTGGAAGCAATCCCCAATGCAGATGTGGTCGACTGGATTGGCCTGGAGCTTCGCGATGCGCCGGATATCAATTCGGCTACAGAGGAAACAGCCATTGGCGGTGGAGCGTTCTTCCTGTTAAAGGATGGGAATATCGCCGGACTTGACGGAAGCTCTTTACCAACATTCGAATTGCAAATTGCAAATCAGTTGTTTGTAGTCATCTGGCATAGAAATCACCTTCCTGTAATTTCAAAATATCCATTATCACAATCGGGTGGGATTTACACCTACGATTTTACGGTTTCTGCCGACCAGGCTTATGGGAACAATCAAAGTGACTTGAGCGGAGCCTACGGCATGATCGGTGGCAACCTGAACGCAGATGGAGCCATCAATGAATTCGACCTTTCGGAAAGTTGGGTTAGCGAAGCAGGTATTGCAGGCTACAATTTGGCAGACGGCAATATGGATACGCAGGTAAATAACAAGGATAAAAATGATGTCTGGTTCCCGAATATTGGAAAATTTGAAATATTTCCGACTGGTACCTGGAGTTGCGGTGAGGTTATTATTGATGACCGCGACGGGCAATCCTACAATACAGTATTAATAGGCGATCAATGCTGGATGGCTGAGAACCTTAAAACCACCGTTTACCGCAATGGCAATCCAATACCCTATGTTACAGATATCAGTACCTGGAGCGAATTAACAACCGGAGCTTTTGCATGGCCTGAAAATGATATTTCATGGAAAGAGGAGTACGGTGCTTTATATAACTGGTATGCAGTTGTTGACCCTGCCGGACTGTGTCCTGAAGGTTGGCACATCCCAACTAATGATGAATGGACAGCACTGATCAATTATATTGGAGGAGCAGGCTATCCGCGTGGAGACCAACTGAAATCATGCAGACAGGTGGGCTCTATCTTAGGTGGAGATTGTAATACGTCTGAACATCCCAGGTGGTCCCAGCATAATATTTATTATGGTACTGACGATTACGGATTTTCAGGTCTTCCGGGCGGCTACCGAAACATTAATGGTTATTTCAGCTCCTTTAGTGAAGACGGGAATTGGTGGAGTTCTTCGGAGTATTTGACTGGCACTGTATGGTCATGCTCTCTGTTGTATTACTCCGGTAATGTGTATTTGACGCAGTACGACAACAGGCGAAAAGGATATTCAGCGCGCTGCCTTCTGGATTAACCTTGTGGAATTTCGATCAAACCAAATCTGCAACGAGGAATCCTTAGGCCGGGAAAGAGATCAGTTTATGGCTAAATTTGCAGTGGTTAAGTTCAATTCCATCTACTGATATTTCAAAAAATATTAACCCGGATTAAGCATTAGAAGTTTAGCGCACTAATGCTTAGTGGCTTAGCTTGCGGGGTGGCTTCCGGGTTAATCCCGTCCCGCCATCGGCGGGATGAAAGCGACCTTTGGCAAATTACACATTTTCTAATGTGCATTTTGGAGTTAAAGAATCTTCATCTTCGCAAATACTTGACTACCGATAGGCAGTATATCCAAATTGAATGGCACACTCTTCAATTTTGAAGGTGTGCTTTTTTTATTTTTTCCAATATCGAAAATTTTAAATACCTTAGTGAAGGCTATTTTCAAAAAAAATGAAGGGGTTATTATACATCAAATTTATTCTATTTGTTGGAATTTTCATTTTTACATATCAAATAATAAAATCGCAGGATTCAACTAAAATCGATTCCTTAAAAACCTTGATCACCCTTACCAATCAAGATTCGATAAAAATAAACTTATTCCAAAAACTATTTTGGGAGTACCGGAGATCCGATCCTGAAAAAGCACTTGAATATGCAAATAAATCATTACAATTATCCAAATCCATTGATGATATCAAGGGCATTACCAATGGCCTTCACCTGTGTGGAATAATTAAAAAAGTACAGGGAGATTATATTGAGGCTTCTAAATTGTTTGAAGAAGCAAAATCAAATTTTCAAAAACTAAATGATACCCTTGGAATGGTAAACTGCCTGACCGATCTTGGTGACATTTATAATAAACAAAATGACTATGAAGGAGCCCTCAAATATCTGAATGAAGCCCGAAGTCTTTTAATTTTAACCAATAACCTTGAAAAGCTAGCCCGGATTTACAGCATGCTTGGTTCCATTTATACTTCTCAAAAGCAGTATGAAAAAGCCCTTGAATACCATAAAAAATCACTGGATTTGAATGAAGCCGAAAATTTTAGACTGGGAATGGCAGTCAATTATAACAATATGGGAAATGTATACCTGCAATTAGAGGAATATAATGAAGCCAGGAACAATTATTTGAAGTCACTTGAAATCAAGCATGAAATAAACGATAATGTAGGAATCGCATCAACACTCAATAACCTGGGAATAATAAGTGTTCAGAAAAAGCACTATACCGATGCCATTGATTACCATAAACTTTCCCTTGCTAAATATTCTGAATTACATGATCAATCAGGAATGGCTATGTGCCTTGTGAACCTGGCCAATGATTACCTTGAATCGGGCAATCCGTTAATGGCAATCGATTATGCACAGAAAGGATTAGCAATTACCAGAGAATATAATTTGAAAAAATCTCAGACGGAAGCCTATCGTATTCTTTCCGAAGCCCATTCAAAATTGCAGAATTTCGAGCATGCCTATCACTTTCATAAACTCTATAAATCGTACAATGATAGTATTCAAAATGTAGAGGTGGTGAAACAGATCACCGAAATGGAGTCTAAATTTGAAAATGAAAAAAAGGAAAATGAAATTGCCGTTTTAAATGCTGAAAATGAAAAGCAGGAGTTGAAATTGCAGAAACAGCGTTCGCAACGAAATCTGATGATAGGATTAACCGCTTTTGTTTTAGTAATATTTGTAATATTAATATGGAATTTCCGGAACAAACAGAAAATTAACAAAAAACTGAAAGAATTGAACCTGATCAAATCAAGGTTTTTTGCCAATATTTCTCATGAATTCAGGACGCCACTCACTTTACTTTTAGGACCCCTCGAAAAACTATTGAAGAATCCAAAGCAGGAAGAAAAGGAGTTGATCAAAATCATGCATAGAAATGCCAGCAGGTTGTTGATGTTGGATAACCAGTTGCTGGATTTGTCAAAGCTCGAATCAGGGAAACTCAAATTAGAGGTTTTCAAAGACGATATAATTAAAGTACTGAAAGGTATGGCTATGTCGTTCCAGTCACTGGCAGAAAAACAAAAAATTGACTTTCAAATCCATTTTCCAAATAATGAAATTGAAGCCTGGTTCGACCATGACAAGCTTGAAAAAATAGTGTACAACCTGCTTTCGAATGCCATGAAGTTTACACCCGAAAAAGGGAAGGTGGCATTTGATTTATCCTTCATTTCTGATAGAAAAAACCATCCAGGTACAATCAGGAAAATTCCGGGGCAAATCATTTGTATTTCTGTTATTGATACCGGACCAGGTATCAGTGAGGAACATCAGACATTTATTTTCGACCGTTTTTATCAGGTTGATTCAAAGTTGAACCGCAAATTTGAAGGAACCGGCCTGGGCCTCTCTCTTACAAAGGAATTGGTCGAACTTCATCATGGTTTTATTGATTTGGAAAGTACGCCTGGAGAAGGCAGCGTTTTCAGGGTATATTTACCGGTTGAGGAAAGGGCTTACGCAGTAGAAGAAATTGTTACAGAACCTTCAATAAATAATATCAGCAAAGATATTGAATTCCCTTCCGGAATAGATGATCGAATTGAAGATTTGGAAGATCAGGATCCGTTTGAGAAATCCATTGATAAATCTGCCTGTGAATATCAAATATTGATCGTTGAGGATAATCCCGATATGCGCCGATACATCAGCGATTGTTTTGATAGCCGGTACAAAATACTTGAAGCAGTTGATGGAGAAAAAGGATTGCAAACCGCTGTTAAAGCAATTCCCGACCTCATCATCTCAGATTTGATGATGCCTGAAATGGACGGAACTGAGCTTTGTAAAAATTTGAAATCCGATGTAAGGACGAGCCACATCCCCGTAATCCTTCTCACTGCTTTAGCTTCGGTGGAGGATAGAATCAAAGGCCTTGAAACCGGCGCGGATGATTATATAGCAAAGCCTTTTAACCGGCAGGAGTTGCAAACCCGTGTCCATAACCTGATATTCCAGCGAAAAAAGCTTATCGAACGTTTCAGTAAGTCGGTAAGGCTGGAACCGAAAGATATCGCAATCACCTCACTTGATGAACAATTTATTGAAAAACTGATCTCAAGAATAGAAAAAGACCTTGCCAATCCTGATCTGAACCTTGAAGTGCTTATTGAAGAGGCCCACCTGAGCAGATCGCAGTTGCACAGAAAGCTCAAAGCCCTCACCGGCATGTCGGCCACAGAGTTTATCCGTGCCATCAGGCTCAAAAGGGCTGCCCAACTTTTAGAGCAACAGTACGGAACCATTGCCGAAACCGTTTATGCCGTTGGATTTAATAATCTTTCCTATTTTTCCAAATGTTTTCAAAAGCAATTTGGAGTAAGCCCAAAAGAATACATTGAGAACAAATCTACCCTACAAGATAAAAATTAACTAATTTTTCGGGTAGGTCACTTCGAACTCAGGACACTAAACTCCGAACTTTTGGTATGCAACATCCGTGTTAAAGATTGCAACATATGTGCTTTCACAGACCGATTGCCGGTTTTAATTTTATGTTCAGAAATCTGAACAAATTTTAGTCAAATAATTAAAACTGGTTATCATGAAAAATTTATTTACTTCAATTTTGCTGGTTTTTATAGTCTCAGTAAGTGTATTTTGTCAACCTCCTCAATCATTCAAATACCAGGCGGTTGTCAGAGATGCAAGTGGAGAATTAATCGCTAACCAATCGGTCGATATTCGAATCAGCATCCGGAACGGTAGCCCTGGCGGTACCATTGTGTACCAGGAAACATTCCTTGAAACTACCAACCAGTTCGGGCTGGTAAATTTGCAAATTGGAACGGGTACTGTTTTGATCGGTACTTTTTCAGTAATTGATTGGAGTTCCGGCCTAAAATTCATGCAGGTCGATTACAAAGACGGAGCCTATTACTTACTGCTTGGCACCACGGAATTATCTTCAGTACCGTATGCATTATATTCCCTAAGAAGTGCAGACTGGACAAGAAACGGTAACAACTTATTTGCTGCTAATACGGGATTTGTGGGAATTGGCACCCAGACACAAAATGGGAAGTTGGCAGTTCATGATGACGCCGGTGTCGGCATTTTTGGAGAAAGTGCAAGCAGCTATGGCATTTATGGAAGGACATCTGCCAGTGCAGGGTCAGGAGTAATTGGTGAAGGATTAACAAGTGGTAGTTGGGGAGTTTATGGGTATAATGGTTATGGTGGCGTTGCGGTCAGGGGTTACAGCAATGGAGGATTTGGAGGATATTTTATTGGCGATGTTTATGTCTCTGATATGACAGGAATAGGTACGACCTCTCCTAGCTATCCATTGCATGTAAAGAAATCACATGATGACTGGCTGGCCGGCATTCACAACGAATCCTGGTCGGCGACTGCACACGGTTTGGTGGTCAGGGCTGATGGCGGCGATCCCCTTCTCGTCCAAAGCAGCGGAACAAATGTGTTCTATGTAAAACATAGCGGTAATATTGGTATCGGCACTTCCACACCCGATGCTAAACTGCATGTTGAAGATCGAATCCGGATTGGTGAAGATCCCTCTTATGCCTCTGTTTACGGCGAACTGATCCATGCAGGCAGCAGTACCGGGTTCAAGATCAATGCAAATGCCAGCGGAGGATGGGCTGATATGCATTTACAAACAGACGGAACCACACGATTGTTTATCGAAAGTGCCGGAAATGTTGGGATTGGGACAACGAGTCCAACAGAAACCCTTGATGTAAATGGAAGTGGCCGAATTCGAGGTTCCACATCAGGTACCATTCACAATGGAGTTTATCAGACATCTGATGGGACTTTAATCACAGGAAGTTCAGATATCAGGCTCAAGGAAAATATTGAGCCTTTGCTGGGCAGCCTTGAAAAAGTAAAACAATTGCAGGGTGTCTCATTTACATGGAAAGCTGATCCTGATGCCGGCAAAAGTATTGGATTTATTGCCCAGGGGTTTGAAAAGGTAGTGCCAGAATTGGTTTATACAAATCAAACAGATGGTTATAAAGGGATTAATTATGCGGAAGTGACAGCTCTGCTTACAGAAGCAATAAAGGAACAACAGAAAATTATAGAAACACTTCAAAACAGGATTGAAAAGTTGGAAAAACCTAAATCTGAATAATATTTAATCTTAAAGAACAGAATCATGAGGACAAAATTGATTTTACTACTAACTGCGCTGGGCTTAACTCTTATTTTAACGGCCCAACCCCCACAGGCTTTCAAATACCAGGCTGTGGTAAGAAATGCAGATGGAAATTTAGTAGCTGAGCAAAACATCAGCTTCCGAACGAGTATTCGCGATGGAAGCCCCACTGGTACCATTCTCTATCAGGAAACTCATTTGGCACCTACCAACCAATTTGGCCTTGCTAATTTACTGATCGGAGAAGGAACACCTGTTTCAGGTAACTTCATAACCATTGATTGGGGTGCGGGTGACAAATACCTTGAAGTGGAGTGCGATCCTACAGGAGGGACAGGGTTTGTAGAAATGGGAACCTCCAAACTTCAAAGCGTACCTTATGCCTTATTTGCAGGCCGGTCGAATGATTCTTTCTGGGAGTTGAATGGTAATAATATATCTTATAACAATGGATATGTTGGTGTTGGCACATCAAATCCTGATGCTGAATTGCATGTCTACGGAGGTGGTCTTTTCCGTGGTGACCAGGCAGGAATTGCTATTGGTACAGGTTCGAACGTTGGATATCTAAGTTATACTGATGCTAATGGGGGATTCACGAATTTGTTATTACAATCAGGAAAAACAATATTTAACGGTACTGTTGGAATAGATTCTTCAAATCCCCAATATTCAGCACTCCAGATTGAAGGAAGTTCAACTTATAGTGGAGTCCTTCGACTAATTAATACAGGAGTGGATGGAGCTGACTTTTTCCTGGGCTCAACAAGCGACTCCTGGAGCGGAGCCGAAAATAGGTTTATGATGGGCCATGGCATACCTGCACCCTATAATGCAGATATTACGATTGATGCCGAGGGTAAGGTTGGAATCGGAGAATCCTCTCCTGCTTATAATCTCCACGTAAAAGGGCCAACTTATGATAGTTGGCTGGTCGGGTTTCACAATACCAATACCAGTTCAACAGCAAATGGTGTAATCATACGCGCTGACGGCGGTGATCCTTTATTGGTTCAGAATTCAAGTGGAACAATTATAAATGCAAAACAAAACCAATTTGTGGGAATTCATACAAGTACACCGTCCACCAACCTGGTGGTGAAATCCTCTGGATATACCCATGGGCTTCATGTATTAGCGAGTGATGACGATCTCATTTTCAGAGTCCGTCAAAACAGTGATGGTTCCGGAACAGCTTATTTGTATGACGATAGCGGAAATCC
>JAFGBL010000118.1 GCA_016933115.1 Bacteroidales bacterium
ATAATTATATTTTTAAACAGTCTCTAAGTCTCCTGAGCCTGAATGGCAGTAATCAGAACGGTACTCACTATGTCTTTGACCAAACATCCCCTGCTGAGGTCATTGACCGGTTTGTTCAACCCCTGCGAAACGGGCCCGACTGCTATGGCGCCCGATGAACGTTGAACTGCTTTGTAGGTGTTATTTCCGGTGTTCAGGTCGGGGAAAATAAATACCGTTGCTTTTCCGGCCACATCGCTGTTTGGCATTTTCTGACTGGCAACGGTAGCATCAATAGCTGCATCGTATTGAATGGGCCCTTCGATTTTTAGATCGGGCCTGCGGGAACGGGCTATCTCAGTAGCCTTTCTGACTTTCTCAACCTCCTCACCCTTGCCCGATGTACCGGTTGAATAAGAGAGCATAGCTATTCGTGGTTCGATACCAAAAGAGAGCGCAGTTTGAGCCGAACTAATGGCGATGTCAGCCAACTCTTCCGAATTGGGGTTCGGATTAAATGCACAGTCGCCGTAGACCAATACCTTATCTTCAAAAAGCATCAGGAATGAACTGGAAACGATTGAAAAGCCCGGTTTTGTTTTTATAAACTCGAATGCCGGACGGATGGTATGCTGTGTGGTATGGGCAGCCCCGGAAACCATTCCATCTGCATGGCCCTTAAATACCATCATGGTTCCCAGGTAGCTCACATCGTACATGATTTCATGTGCCTCTTCCTTCGTAATTCCTTTATGTTTACGTAATTTGAAATAGGTTGCAGCGTAATCGTTGATCAAGTCATTGTCATATGGGTCAATGATGTTGATTCCGTTTAGTTTCAAGTGGAGCGAATCTGCTTTCTTAAGTATTTCTTCTTCATTCCCAAGCAGGGTCAGATCAACCACGTCACGGCGAAGCAGGATTTCAGAAGCGCGTAAAATGCGGTCGTCCAAACCTTCGGGCAAAACAATATGTTTTCTTTTGGAACCTGCCCTTTCATAAAGCTGGTATTCGAACATAATTGGAGTTACAACTCCGGCAGGGGTGAGGGCTATTTTTTCGATCAGTTTTTTGCCATCCACATTGGTTTCGAAATGTCCCAATGCCATTGCCATCCTTCTTTCATTATCCGGTGTAAGCAATGCTTTTATATTGTTCACATTCATGGCGGTGGCAAAGGTGTCGGTGTCGACTTTTAAAATGGCTACCGGAAGTTTTTTTACACCATTGATAAGCCTCATCACTTCGGGATCAGGATTAATACCTCCTGATAACAATATTCCGGCAATTTTTTCATGGTTTTCAGATAGAAGCGACATGAAAAGGGTGATAAGCACATCCGACCGGTCGCCGGGTGTGATGACCAGGCAGCCGCTACCGGTATATTTAAGTATTTGTCCGATACCCATGGCCGCCACCTTAAAATCGTTCACATCATAATCGAATACATCATCGTCACCATAAATTTTCTCCGCATTCAAAGCCTTGCTGATCTGCCTGATGGTTAGTTTTTGTAAAACATCTAATTCGGGAATAATAAAGACAATTTCATCGTTGGTTTTAAACTTGACCAACATCTCCCAAATGGCATCAATATCTTTATTATTGGCCCTGTTGACAAACATACCGACATAGTTGCATTTTTCCCTGGCAAGCACTGCTTTAATCATTTGGGTAATATCTGCGATATCGGTTACGCTTTTACCATGACCATTGACGACAGTAAGGACAGGTGCTCCCAAATTGTTGGCCAACCGGGTGTTGAAATCAAATTCAAATGGTTTGAGTGAACCGGTGAAATCCGTTCCCTCCACAACCACAAAATCACAATTGGCCTCCAGTTTTTTATATTTATTCAGGATGGTTGTCAGAAGGTCATCCATGTTGTTTTCCTGCAACAAGTCAAGCGCTTTCGAACTGGTTAATCCAAACATTTCATCATGCTGGAATGGTATCTTCATCCTTTTGGATACCAGGTCAATATCATGGTCGTGGTTGTTTTCGAGTTGCACAATGGGCCGGAAAAATCCCAATCGTTTTACATGCCTTGACAATATACTCATGATTCCCATCATTACCAGGGATTTTCCTGAATCCGCCTCTGCCGCCGCTATGTATAAGTTTTTTAACATGCTTTTTTTAAAAATTCACTGATCCGATTTTGCGTGCAAATATATAAATCTATTGTCGGTTTTTGGGGTTCAGATGTTAATTAATTAACAATTTTTAAATGCGGACTAACAGGTTTCTGTCTTATTGGCCAGCTTTGACATTTTAGGTTTTTTGATAAATAAAAAATCCCAACCGACCTCGACTGGGATTTTAAAAAATTCTAAAAACCTAATTACTTTTTCAGTACGGCATCCAGTACCTCTTTTTCTTCGAGTTTTTTGGTACAGAAAAACCAGTCGTAACATTTCATATCTTCTTTGCCTTCCATGCGATCTGCTGCTGTGCCGCATGATCCTGCCGGTGGCACTATTACATCATCTCCCGGGCGCCAATCAGCTGGGGTGGCTATTCCAAATTTATCGGCAGTTTGCAATGCGATCAGTATCCGGTACATTTCATCAAAGTTTCGACCTAAACTTAATGGATAATAAAGTATGGTCCTGATGGTTCCTTTTGGATCTATAAAAAATACAGCCCTAACGGCTTGTGTATTGGATTCGCCCGGCTGGATCATGCCATATTTATTGGCAACTGACATAGTAATGTCTTCAATTAAGGGGAATTTTACTTCAATGTTCTTCATCCCTTTATATTCAATTTTATCCTTAATTGTTCTGAGCCATGCAATATGGCTATACAATCCGTCAATTGACAATCCAACCAGTTTGCAATTGGCTTTGGCGAATTTTTGCTCTAAATGAGCAAAAGTCATAAACTCTGAAGTGCAAACCGGTGTAAAGTCAGCCGGATGGCTGAACAGGATCACCCATTCACCTTGGTAATCATCCGGGAAAATGATTTTACCCTGTGTTGTTTTTGCTTCAAATTTAGGTGCAGGGTCTCCTATTCTGGGCATTGACACCACTTGTTTTTGTTGTTCTTCCATTTGTTTAAAGTTTTAATGTTTATTAATCATTTGTTTTTCCTGATGAAATACTTTTACTTCGTTCGATGGATTGAAGGGCGAGGTAATTATCGCCAAACCTTGCCATATTTTCCAGTTCGTCATCAAACTGGTTGTAATGGCGTTCTTCATCTTCAACCAGTGCTTCGAAGATTTTTTTAGATACAGCATCAGCATTTTGGGCACATTCGTTGGCCCAGATGTTATAATCCCGTGCACTTTCTTCTTCCATCTTTCTGGCCAGGGTTAACATTTCTTCTACTTCATGGATTTTTTTCACATCCATGGCCGGTTTCATTTCCACATCACCTTTCAGGAACAATATCCTTTCGGCAAGGTCCTCAACATGTCTCATTTCATCAATAGCCGTTTTCTTAAATAAACCTGCCAGCAGGTCATATCCCTGGTCATCGCATTGGAAATGGAAATACATGTACTGGTGCACTGCTGAAAGCTCATCTCCGACAGCTTTGTTAAGCAATTCAATACTTTTTTCTTTCATTTCTTGTTTTTTTAATGGTTATTTTTCATCCTCAAATTTACCAATAATATGAAGCCTGAAATCTTCAATCCGGAAGTCAGGAATAGATTTTTTCCTGAAATATTCCTCCAGGAGATTATTCAGGTCTTCATCGAAGTAGTCCTCAATCCGGTCCGATTGGCTCGAATATATATGATGGTGTTTTTCCAGTATGGAATCATACCTCATCACATCTTTTTCTGTCTTTACCTTTCGGATGATTCCTTTATCTACAAAAGTTTCCAGTGTTTTGTAAACAGTGCCCGTTGCAATGTACGGATGATTTTTATGGATGAATTCAATGATCCTGTCAGCTGAAGGATGCCCCGAAACCTGTCCAAAAGCTTCCAGTACGGCAATCCTCTGAGGAGTGACTTTCAATCCGTTATTTACAAGGTGATTTTGTATCTCGCCGAAATCCATATCTTCATATTACTAAATAAGAATAATTCTTATCAAAGAATTGTGCAAAATTATTTTTTTTACATTTAAATGTCAAGAAATAATTGATAAAATTTTCAAAAATTTGCATAAACCTTTCAATTCAATAGGTTATATCACATATGGTTTTGGTTATTTTCTATTTTTGTATAAAAAATTTTGCCATCGGGCCAGATAATAGTAATTTGCAGATCAAATTTATTTGAATAATGAAAAAATTACTACCCTTTTACCTGATTTGTTTTTTAATCATTGCCGGATGTGCCTCCAAGCGTTTCACCAAGAAAGCCGATAAATTTGAAGAAGCCGGACTGTACCAGGATGCTGCTGAGTATTACTATGAGGCGGCCAAAAGAAAGGACAGCAATGTAGATGCTAAACTTGGACTGAGAAAAAACGGGCAACTGGTTCTCGAAAATAAACTTTTTGAATTCAACAAGGCATACCAGCAGGCCGATTATAAAACTTCCGTTTATAATTTCCTGGATGCTGAAAAGTATTACAATAAAATCAAATCTGTAGGTGTCAACCTTGATTTTCCTGAGATCGACCGTTCACACTATATAGAAGCAAAGGAGGAATATTTGCAAGTGCGCTATGCCGAAGGCCTGGATAACCTGAACAGGGAAGATTTTGATGCAGCCAGGAAAATATTTGAAGAAATCACAGAAATTGACCGGAATTACAAAGACGCTGCAGAAAATTACAAAACTGCCAAATACGAACCTATGTACCGCGATGGGATTAGCCAGCTCGACAATGGCCTTTACAGAAAAGCGTATTATACTTTCAACGGGATAATACAAGGAACCGGGCAGTACAAGCAAAGTTCAACCCTTATGGATGAGGCAAGAGAAAAAGGTACCATAACCATACTTATAACCGATTTTTCGGGTTCAAATTACAATGAACGTGAGTATGCAAAGGATATCACATCCAATATAAAGTCGCAAATCAATTCACTTGATAATCCTTTCATCCGGGTGATGGATGCCAGCGGAGCTCCGGGATCACCCTCCGGAAATTTTTTCAATGGGACGGAAATCGATATGCAGGCAGCTAACCTGGCAGGTATAGATGCATTATTGATTGGAAATGTTGATAACGTCACATTGATATCGGGTAAATTGAACAAGACAATTCAACCCGGCTACATCAGGGAGGTGACCAAAATCAAGAATGAAGCCGGTGAAGAGGTAGAAAAGATCAATTACCATAAAACCGAATATGAAGAATACAGTATCCGGAATCAATCGGGTTTGGAGATGAATTTCAAACTGGTTTCAACTGAAACGAGCGAAATCCTGGTTTCGGATGCATATACCCTATCTAATGCTGATGATGCCCATTATGCAAAGTTTAAAGGTGATAAAAACAACCTTGTTCCAGGCTACTGGAAATATAAGGACCGAAAGTCATCGGAAGATGTTGTGAAAGATGAAAAAGGGGAAATCAGGAAACTCAAAAACCTGATCGGAGCGAGTCAATCGATAAAATCTTCTGTCGTTTTACTGAATGAATTGATAAATGAAGCTACAAACCGTATAAAAAACAAAGTTGATTTATACAATCCGGAGGAATGAATAAATTTTACATCTTTTTTTTAATTGTATTATTGGCATCATGCGCAGCCAAGAAAAAAGCTGCTGAATTTGCCATGCAACCCGAATGGATCAAACAGAAACCAATCATTCCAGGATATTATGTTGGAGTGGGATCGACAAAAAAAGTTGGGACTTCTGCGCAATATATCGCCAGTGCTCGAAAAGATGCGCTTGCCGACCTGGCAGCCGAAGTGTCGGTGCAAGTAAGTTCAACCTCTGTGTTACATACCATCGAAACACAATACGGCCATTCCGAAACCTTCAGCCAGCGCATTGAAACCAGTACATCCGATTACCTTGAAGGGTTCGAACCGGTGGAGTCATATGAAAATGAAGATTCCTACTGGGTTTACTTCAGGGTAAGCAAGGAAACCTACCAGGAAATGAAAGCCAAAAAGAAAATGGAAGCACTGGCAGCGGCAATGGCCAAATTTGAATCGGGTCTGAGTGCCGAACAAACCAATAAACCTGTTGAAGCGCTCACCTTTTACCTGCAAGGCCTTCAAGCCATTAAGGGATATATGCAGGAAGAAACTGCAATGGAGCGCAATGGGAAATTATTGGACATCGGAAATGAGTTGTTTTCATCCTTTAACCGGATTTTAACCGGATTGGCGATTGTTGCTGCTACTTCACAAATAGAGGTAAAGCGAGGCGAAAAGGACACCCCGGAACTAAATTTTAGCCTGCTTTTTAATGATTCTCCGGTGCAGGGGGTTCCTGTCGAATTTAAATATTCAGGTGGGTTTTTCAGGCAGGGCAGGCAAATCTCCGATCAGGAAGGATTGGTTCATTTGCAACCGGGAGTGATTTATTCACGAAATAAAAAGGAGACAATTGAAGCGGTCATTGACTTAAAAGACATAGCTCAAAAAGCTGTGGATGACCTGTTCATCCGTGGGCTTTTGGCCAAAAGATCGATCGATCCGGCAACAGTGACAGTTGTAATCGTACAACCGGCACTTTCGGTAAATATTCTTAACGATTGTGGGGATTTCAACTGCGATCAAATCCGGAAGGACTTTTCCGAAATTTCTTTCCGTGAAGGATATGATATTCAACCAGCAGAAAAAGCTGATTATATCTTTAGTCTTAATTTTTCGACAAAACCCGGTGAAAGTGCAGGTGGCCTGACCTCTGTATATCTTGATGCGGATCTCATTATGAAAGATGCACATAATAAAAACTTGTGGGTAAAAAAAATAAATCAAATAAAAGGGATTGGGAAAAACCTGCAGGAAGCGGGCAGCAATGCCTTTGATGAACTGGTCTCCAGCCTCGACCGGATCTATTTCAAGCAGGGAATGGAACAGTTGAAATAGCTGGTTTTTCACATTCAAATATAAGTATTACCTTTGCAAATCTTAGAAGATGATCATGATTTAACTTTTGAGTTTTTCTGTTTGGGAATTTTCACAGTTTTTTCAATTATCGATTCTTGAAATTATTAAATCCCGGAAAATTTTTAGATCTGTATACCGCAGTCCCCGATTTTTTGGGTATCAATGAATGTTAAAATGAATTATTATGGCACAAGTAAAAGTTGGAGATACCATAAAGGTACATTATACAGGAAAATTGACCGATGGAACCGTATTTGATTCTTCAGAAGGCGAAATGCCGCTGGAGTTTGAAGTTGGGGCCGGAAATCTGATAACAGGTTTCGAACAAGGGGTCATTGGAATGAAAAAGGATGAAAACAAAACCATTAGTATCAAAGCCGAGGATGCCTATGGAGAGGTGAGAGAAGAATTGTTCTTCGAAATTGAAAAAAGCCAGTTGCCCGAAGATTTGAAACCCGAAACCGGAATGGAACTCATTTCGCGACAGGCCAACGGTGATGAAATAATGGTGACCGTAACGGATGTAAAACCCGATTCAATTATTATCGACGCCAACCATAAACTGGCAGGAATGGATCTGATTTTTGACGTAAAACTGGTTGAAATCAAATAGTAAAGAAATAAGATTCGGATATTTGATTATTGATCAGGTGTACTGGTCCCGAATTTCTTAATGATTTTCCCTGTTGTTGTAAATGAAATACCCTGATTCATTTGGGTTGTAATCATTATTGCTTCGATAATGGGGCTACTTACATGATACTGGCAATACCATTCCACGATAAAATTTGCCCCGATACCACCCGTTTTATCTTGTTCGTCTATAGTGATATTGTTTGTTTCCAAAGGGGATAAGGATATCGGCTGCCGAAGGAATTTTTTAATCAAATTTCCCTTTGTATCGTGATAGTTTATATTTTTTATAACGATCAGATTTTCCAGGTCAGTATTGTGAATGCTTAGTGTGGCCGCCAATTCTATTGTTTTACCTGCATCTCCATAAAATATTTCGGAATAGATCGGTACATAAATCAATTCTCCATAAAATATAGCGGTATCTCTTTCAATCAGATATGTCTGGTCGAATTTGCCTGGTTCATTATTGTGTGCCCCGATGCTATCATCATTATTTTGTGAAGGGTTGCAACTTGCACCAACTATTGCAATACACAAAAAGAATAAAGGAAATTTAGTTTTCATTGCTACCTGGTATATTTCTTTTCAAATTTAAACAATTCTGTCCGAACCTGTAAAATTTTAACATTTTTACAGAACCATCAGCATAATCCGGTTCGATGAAAAAAACATCCTTAATTTACAATCCCTTCTGAAGAGTATTATAAAAGTGGCAAATCGTAAATCATTCGCTTATAAATTAGTTGGATCATTTTTCATTTATTCGATTGTTTTTCTTAACATTGCGGCTGCTTCATGAAATTAAATCATTGTTATCTGAACTTTTTATTTCTAAATTGTTTTATTGAAAATAAATTTTAATGAAAAGAAAAACCATTTTACACACCGTTATTTTTTTATTGATATTGCTACCATTTAAGGGGCAATTGCAAGAGGCGCAAAATGACCAAAAAAACCAGCTAAACGCCAAAACATTTTCAGGATTAAAATTCAGGAGTATCGGTCCGGCTTTGATGTCAGGCCGGATAGCCGATATTGCCATCCATCCTGAAGACGAGTATACCTGGTTCGTTGCGGTAGGATCGGGAGGTGTTTGGAAAACTGAAAATTCAGGCATAACCTGGGATCCGGTTTTCGATAAAGAAAAATCCTATTCCATCGGTTGCCTTACCATTGATCCGTTGAATCCCAATACGGTTTGGGTCGGAACCGGTGAAAATGTCGGTGGCCGGCATGTGGGTTATGGAGATGGAATTTACAAAAGTGAAGATGGTGGAGCCACCTGGAAAAATATGGGATTGAAGGAATCTCAGCACATTTCAAAGGTGATTGTCCATCCTGAAAATTCAGATGTTATCTGGGTTGCTGCACAAGGACCATTGTGGAACAAAGGGGGTGAACGGGGTTTCTACAAATCAGCCGATGGGGGCAAAACCTGGAAGAAAACGCTGGGAGATGATGAATGGGTAGGTGTAACCGATATCGTTTATGATCCGCGCAATCCCGAGTTGATTTATGCCGCTACCTGGCAACGCCACCGGAATGTTGCATCCTACATAGGCGGAGGACCCGGTTCCGGAATTCACCGTTCAACCGATGGTGGAGAAACCTGGGAAAATCTCAAAACAGGCTTGCCTGAATCGAATATGGGGAAAATAGGCCTGGCCATTTCATCGCAAAATCCCGATGTACTTTATGCAGCCATTGAACTGGATCGAAGATCAGGCGGCCTTTATAGATCGGATAACAGGGGAGCTTCCTGGAAAAAGATGTCAGAGGCTGTAAGTGGTGCTACAGGCCCGCACTATTACCAGGAATTATATGCCAGCCCACACCGGTTCGACCGGATTTATTTGATGGATGTCCGGGTCCAGGTATCTGAAGATGGCGGTAAGACATTCAAGCATTTGAAAGAAAAAAACAAGCATTCCGATAATCATGTGCTTGCATTCCGGAAAGATGAGCCTGACTACCTTTTATTAGGAACTGATGGAGGATTGTATGAAAGTTTCGACCTGGCCGAAAACTGGAGATTCATTGCAAATCTGCCGGTAACTCAATTTTACAAAGTGGCTGTTGATGATGCGGAGCCGTTTTATCATATTTACGGCGGAACCCAGGACAACAGCACACAAGGAGGGCCTTCCAGAACAGATAACCGGCAGGGAATCAGGAATTCTGATTGGTTCCTGACATTGGGAGGTGATGGACATCAACCGGCTACCGAACCCGGAAATCCAAATATTGTTTATTCGCAATCGCAGGAGGGGGAACTTCACCGGATCGATATGATCACCGGGGAAAAGGTTTACATTAAACCGCAACCCGGACCGGGTGAGCCTTATGAAAGAAATAACTGGGATTCTCCCATTTTGGTCAGTCCGCATTCACCAACGCGGCTGTATTTTGCTTCACAGCGATTGTGGCGTTCGGATGACAGGGGAAATAGCTGGGCGGCCATTTCAGGTGATTTGACAAGGAGCCAGGAACGGATGACAATACCGATTATGGATAAGACCTGGAGTTGGGATTCACCCTGGGATTTTGAAGCCATGTCGAATTACAATACCATTACTTCCATTGCAGAATCACCGGTTCAGGAAAACCTGATTTACATCGGCACGGATGACGGATTGATACAAGTTACAGAAAATGGAGGCGGTACTTGGCGCAAAATCGAAGTTGGCTCCCTGCCGGGCGTTCCGGCAACGGCATTTGTGAACGACATCAAAGCCGATCTGTTTAATGCAAGTACTGTTTATATTGCGCTTGATAATCATAAATTCGGAGATTTAAATCCATATTTATTCAAGAGCAATGACAAAGGAAAAACCTGGACCTCCATAAAAGGCAATCTGCCCGAAAGAACGCTGGTCTGGAGGTTGGTTCAGGATCATGTAAAACCTGATTTGTTATTTGCAGCCACTGAATGCGGTATTTATTTCACCATTGACGGAGGAGAAAAATGGATTGAATTTACCGGTGGAATTCCATCTATCTCTTTTAGGGACCTGGCTATTCAAAGGCGTGAAAATGACCTGGTTGGTGCATCCTTTGGAAGAGGCTTTTATATTTTGGATGATTATAGTTCCCTGAGAAATATAAGTGAAGAAGCACTTCAGGAAAAAGCCATTCTCTTTCAGCCTGATACAGCCCTTTGGTATACTGAAAAACAAGAATTGGGCTACAACCCTAAGGCAAATCAGGGCGCCTCTTTCTTCACTGCACCCAATCCACCTTTTGGAGCCGTTTTTACTTACTTTCTCAAAGATTCCTATGAAACGAAAAAAGAGTTAAGAGAAAAAGAAGAGAAAGAAAAAATAAAGCAAGGCGAAGCCGTTAAATTTCCCGGTTGGGAGGCTGTTGAAGCCGAACGCATCCAGGAAGAACCTGAAATATTGCTGATCATCAGGGATGATGACGGTAATATCGTTCGCAAAATTAAAGCAGATGCCAAAAAAGGGATTCACCGTATAGCATGGGACTTGAGGTATCCATCCAACAATGTCATTGAAATTGAGGATGATGAGGATGAGGATGATGACAGAAGTGGATATTTAGCCGTACCAGGCAGCTATTCGGTTACTCTGGCATTGGATTGGGACGGTAAAATCACCATCCTGGACGGTCCACAAAATTTTGAAGTTGTTACGCTAAGGACCGGTGCTCTTGAAGCTATGCCTTTTGATGAACAATCAGCCTACAGAATTCAAATCGAAAAACTGAACAAATCGGTATCGGCTTCGGGAATAGCACTAAAAAATGCGATAGATAAAGTGGAGGCCATCAGAAAGGCTATTGATCGAACTCCTGTTTTACCCGGTTCGCTTGATAGCATTGCTTTTCAGTTAAAAATGGATTTGCTGAATCTGGATGCTAAGTTAAATGGAAACCGTTCCAAAAGAGAGGTGGGCGAAAAAAATGATCCCACAATCCGATCAAGGATGAGCGTAGCTGCGGCCGGTACCCGGACTACTTACGGGCCAACACAGCTTCACAGGCAAAGTTATGAAATAGCCGTAAGTGAACTTGCCGGATTTAAGGAAAAACTTGAGGAAATAAGAACAGAAAGAATTCCTGCATTGGAGCGTCAACTTATAGAAACCGGAGGACCGTGGATCGAAGGGCAACCGATACCCGGTACGAATTAGTCAAAATTTTAAAAAAGTGTTTAAGTGACGAGCCTCAGGAAGATACCACGGGAAAGCCTTCTTCCGGCTTTGTCCTCCATGTACAATTCTCCGAAATCGATTTTTTTAGCTGACGCAAAGATCGTTTTGGTTAAACTGTGCGCCAGCAAAGGTGAAAATCCGATGGAGTAAAGATTCAGGATGAGGTGGCCGTTTTGAGGCACAAGTATTACCCTGCATTTTTTCATCATCTCATTGATCTGATCTTCCAGTATCCATTTTTCTCCATTCGTACCATGTCCGTATGGCGGTGGATCAAGCATGATCGTGTCGTATATTTTCCCTCTGTGAACTTCGCGGGTAACAAACTTCATTGCATCATCGCTTATCCACCTGATACCATCCAACTTGCTGGCTTCCATATTTTGTTTGGCCCAGAATATTACCTGCTTAACGGAATCCAGGTGCACCACTGAGGCTCCGGCTGACCGGGCAGCCATGGATGCCCCCCCAGTGTATGCAAACAAATTTAAAAATGATCCACCCGTTTTCGGTTGCAGCGAATCAAATATATAATTCCAGTTAACGGCCTGTTCTGGGAATATGCCAATATGCCTAAAGGAGGTCAAACCCAGCCTGAATGTGAGTTTCATCGTTTTATAAAGATAATGGATATACCATTGTTCCTTCATTTCAGGTTTGAGTACCCATTCACCCTTATCAGGATGGTTCCTTTCTTTTTTGAACCGTGCGTGCTGTAATTTTGCCCACTCTTTTTGGCTCAGCGATTTATCCCACACGGCCTGGGGTTCGGGGCGGGAGAGGATAAATTTTCCGAACCGTTCGAGTTTCTCAAAACCCCCGGTGTCAATGAGTTCATAATCCTTCCAATCACTGATTGTAAGAAGCCTCATAGCACAATTAAGATTTTAAATGCGAAATTATAATAATTTTACATCCACAAATGTGGAGCGAAAATATAAAATGATCACCAGTCGCAACAACCCGAAAATTAAAAATATCATGAAGTTGAGTAAAGCCTCTGAACGCAGAAATCAAAATTTATTTGTTGTGGAAGGGGCGAGGGAGATTTCCCGTGCAAAACAATCCGGTTTTGAGTTTGAATTGCTGTTGGTTTGCCCGGATGTAGCTGGGCCTGAAAAATTTGATGAGTTTTGTTTGTTGTTTAGGAATACTTGCGAAATTGAAACCATCAACAAAAGCGTCTTTGAAAAAATGGCCTACCGCGAGGGTTCGGATGGGCTCATCGCCCTTGTAAAACCAAAGTTACATAACCTTGGTTCCATTCAACTGGGTTCGAATCCCCTGGTGATTGTGCTTGAAGCAGTTGAAAAACCGGGTAATCTGGGAGCCGTCCTGCGAACCGCCGATGCCGCCGGAGTTGATGCTGTGATCATCTCCGATCCGAATACAGACATTTATAATCCCAATGTGATCCGGTCGAGTATAGGTTGTATTTTTTCAGTTCCTGTGGCGGTATGCTCCTCGGAAGAGGCCATTGAATGGCTTCAACAAAATAAGATTTCCAGCTTTGCGACAACCCTTGAAGCTTCCATCCCTTATACGCAAGCTGATTTCACAAAACCCACAGCTATTGTAATGGGAACCGAGGCAACCGGGCTGTCGGGAGCCTGGCTTCAGCATGCAGACCGAATGATCATTATTCCCATGAAAGGGATCGCCGATTCATTGAATGTTTCTACGTCTGCGGCAATTGTGGTTTTTGAGGCGGTGCGGCAGCGGGGAATTGGTTAATGGTTGTTTGTTGAAGGTTATTCGTTGTGGTTTTTTTGTTTAAATTTTTTTTAGTGATTGGGAATATGATATGCCAACCCAACCAACAAACTCGCATTATTGATCTTAATTGAGCCGCCATCAGCTATCTCCTGCTTGCTCAGGTTGGCCAATCCGAAATTATCCCGGATTTCTGTAGATATAGAGATTTTATCATTGAGTGGAAAGATTGCCCCGATACCAGCAGTAATTCCAAAATCAATTTTTTTATATAAGTCAGAATTATTGCTTTCAAATCCCCGAAAGTCACCGAAGGCTTCTGCTCTGGTGATTTCTTTTAATAAAACAGCAATATAAGGACCTGTATTTATAAAACACTTGACTTTTTTACCCACTTTATACCGCAACATCAATGGAAAGTTTAGATAGTTGAATCTTTCTTCGAATTTGCCATTACCTGTGGTATTTCCATTTACATCTGTATATGTAACATTTGCTTTTGCTCCTTTTGCCTCATAGGTAACTCCTGAACGGATAGAAAGCAAATTGTTCAATGCATATTCTGCTGATAGCCCCAAAGTATAAGATAAAGCAGGATCATAAAAATTCTCCACCCACTCATTTCCTCTTAATGAGGATATTCCCGGCCCTCCTTCAATACCGATAGAAAATCTACTTTCCTGTCCTTTTACTAAAGTTCCGGTGAGAAAAATTACCGTCAATAATGCGAATTTGATTCTTTTCATATTCATGGGATTTTTGTTAAAAGTTATCAGATGGAACTTTTAACGGTCGAATGAAACATATTCGTATCGGAATTGCTAATTTGGAATGATTCTGGACAATTTGATCCTGCAAAAAATGAACATTGTAAGTATTTATTTCTTCAATTTTTCCCTCAAAGCGAATATCTCATCCCTGAAACGGGCGGCTTCAATAAAATCGAGTTCTTTCACAGCGGCTTTCATTTGCCTTTCCAGCTTGGCAATCGCTTTTTCCAACTGTTCCTTATTCATGTATTGCAGCAAAGGATCGGCGGCAATATCAATGCCTTCCCGTTCAATATATGCTCGGGGTTCATGCCTTTTGGAATCTGCAACGGAGGTTTGTCCAAGAATGGCTTCCTTCGATTTAACTATTTGTGTTGGAGTAATACCGTGATCTTCGTTGTACTTTAATTGTTTTTCGCGCCTTCTGTCGGTCTCTTCCATAGTCTTGCGCATGGAATCGGTGACCTTATCGGCATAAAAAATGACCCGGGCATTCAGGTTTCGTGCGGCCCTGCCGGCTGTTTGTGTCAAGGATTTTTCCGATCGCAGGAACCCTTCCTTGTCGGCATCGAGGATGGCCACCAGCGAGACTTCAGGAAGGTCAAGCCCTTCGCGCAGGAGGTTCACACCGACCAATACGTCAAATTCGCCCAACCGCAATCCGCGCATGATCTCAACCCGGTCAAGGGTATCCACCTCGGAGTGAATATACCGGCATTTTATATTCAGATTGAGCAAGTATTTGGTAAGTTCCTCAGCCATTCGCTTGGTGAGTGTTGTAACCAGTGTGCGTTCACCAATTTGATTCCGCTTGTCGATTTCATCCAGCAGGTCGTCGATCTGGTTCAGGCTGGGCCTGATCTCAATGACAGGGTCCAGTAATCCGGTTGGCCGGATCAATTGCTCCACAACAACTCCTTCTGACTTTTTAAGTTCATACTCGCCCGGTGTAGCACTCACATAGATCACCTGGTTCAGTATAGCTTCAAATTCCTCGAATTTCAATGGGCGGTTATCCAGGGCAGCCGGTAGTCTGAATCCATATTCCACCAGGTTTTGCTTTCTGGATCTGTCTCCGCCATACATCGCCCTGATTTGGGGAACCGTCACATGGCTTTCGTCGATGACCATGAGAAAATCATCCGGGAAATAATCGATCAGGCAGTAAGGTCGGGTTCCCTGCTTTCTCCCGTCAAAATATCGCGAATAATTTTCAATTCCGGAACAGTAACCCAGTTCACGCATCATTTCGATGTCGTAAGTAACCCTGTCTTCGAGCCGTTTGGCTTCAAGGTGTTTTTCAATTTGCTTGAAATAATCGACCTGCCTAATCATATCGCCTTGGATATCACCCAAAGCTGCCCTCATCTTTTCTTTGGAGGTTACAAAAATATTGGCCGGGTAAATGTTCAAGCTGTCATATCTTTCGATTTTATGCCCGTTAATCGGATCAAAAGTTTCAATTTCCTCAACTTCATCACCGAAGAAAAATATACGGTAGGCGACATCGGCATATGCCGGAAAAATGTCGATTGTATCCCCTTTGACCCGGAATGTGCCATGGGTAAATTCTGTTTCATTCCTGGAGTACAGGCTGGTGACCAAAGCCTGTAAAAACTTGTTTCGTGGGATCAGATCACCGGTTTTGACCCGGATGACATTATTGGTGAAATCATCTGGATTGCCGATCCCATAAATGCACGAGACAGACGAAACCACAATGACATCGCGCCTTCCGGAAAGGAGGGAGGAAGTGGCACTCAACCTGAGTTTCTCAATTTCATCGTTGATGGAAAGGTCCTTTTCGATATAGGTATTCGTCACCGGCAGGTATGCCTCAGGCTGGTAATAATCGTAATAGGAAACAAAATATTCCACTTTGTTTTCCGGGAAAAATTGCTTGAATTCCCCATAGAGTTGGGCTGCCAGCGTTTTGTTGTGGCTCAGTACCAATGTGGGTTTTTCAATTTGTTGTATAACATTAGCCACCGTGAAAGTCTTGCCTGAACCTGTCACACCGAGTAGCACTTGTTGCTCATCGCCCCTTTGCAATCCCTCAACAAGTTGCCGGATGGCTTCCGGCTGATCGCCGGTGGGTTTGAATTCGGATGTGATCTTAAAGTTCAAGGTTCGAAGTTTGAAGTTTAAAGTTTGAAGTTTGAAGTTCGAAGTTCGAAGTTTGGGATTAAAAGTTAATTAATAACTATTAACCAATAACCGTTATCTGTTCATTTTTTCGTCGGTTTGTAACCGCGTTGTTTGGCGGCTTCTTCGAGTCGTTTTTGCCAGCCCGATTTTTTCTTTGCCGGTTTCTTTTTGTTGATGTCGATCTGCTTACGGATCTTATCTTCATTGATTGTTTTTCGGATCACGAACATCTGTCCGAAAGTAATGATATTAGCCAGAAAATAATAGTAGCTCAAACCCGATGCATAGCTGTTGAAAAGCCCAAGGAACATGATCGGCATGAGATACACCATGGTTTTCATACCTGGCAACTGTTGCTGTCCCCCTCCCATCAAATCCTGGTTTACTTTGGTGTAGATGATGGTCGAAATTGTCATCAAAAGGGTGAACAGGCTCACGTGATCACCGTAGAATGGTATATTAAATCCCAGGTCAAGGATCGAATCATAGGTGGAGAGGTCGTGTGCCCAAAGAAATGGCTGCTGTCTTAATTCAATTGCAGCAGGGAAAAACCTGAACATTGCAATCAATATGGGGAATTGCAAAAGCATGGGGATGCATCCTGCCATTGGGTTCACACCCGCTTGCTTATAGAGTGCCATGGTGGCCTGTTGCTTTTTCATGGCATCTTCCTTTTTAGGGAATTTTTTGGCAAGCTCGTCAATGTCGGGTTTTAATACCCGCATTTTGGCCGAAGATACATACGACTTGTAGGCAATTGGGAAAAGAACGATTTTTAGCAAGATCGTTAAGACCAGAATAATGATCCCGTAATTCCAGCCAAAACCTTCCAGAAAATTAAACACCGGAATAACGATGAACCGGTTGATCCAGGCCATGAGGAAGAAACTCCAGCCCAGCGGTATCTGCCGCTCGAAATCCATGTCATATTTGCGCAGTACCTTAAATTTATTGGGCCCGAAATACATGGATAACGGGATGTTCTTGCTTTCCTTGAGATCGACCGGCAAGCCAATGGTCGTTTCCGTGGTCCGTAAATAACGATCTTCCTGATTTTCGAGGGTATAAACTTTAATATTGGCATTTTCAAAATAATTCCTTGCCATCAGGATGGAACTGAAAAACCTCTGTTTGAAAGAAATCCACCTCACCCGGGTAACCAATTCCTCTTCATCATCTTTGGTCTCTGAAAGATAATCGACCTCGTCCTCGAAGTACTTGTAATAAATGGTAGGCCCGTTGAATTGATCAATACTTTGTTCGAGCTTTAAAAGGTCGGTCTTCCAATCCAGGTCGATGTAGCTGGTGGATATATCAAGGTAGGGTTCCAACCCGACGAAATTGATGTCGAAATTGAGCAGGTAATCATTGCCCTTAATGGTATAGAGGTATTCGAGGTATTGATCTTTGTTTAAGGTTGAATCCGATTCGTCAGCATACAACCGCATGGAAAAGGTTACGGTTCCATCTCCCGAAACTTTTACATCAGTATCAGATGCCGGTTCGAAATACAATTCATCGGTTTTAATGATCCGGTTGTTGGCAAAGAAAGTCAAACCGAAATGGGTTTTTTCGGAGTCGAAAAGAATCAATGGAAGCGAGTCGTAAGTTTGGTATTCCTTAAGTTGAACTGAAACGACTTTCCCGCCTTTTGAAGAAATTCCTAATTTTATAAGGTCATTCTCAATAATAAATATCTTATCCTCTCCAACAGAAGAGTTGGCAAAAACGCCCAGTTTTTCCCTGTTTGGGTTTTCTGCAGTGGGTTGTTCTGCTGCCTGGGTCCCCGATTCTTTTAACGCTTGTTGTGCCTGCTGTATTGAATCCTGGATTAATTTTTCATTTCGCCTGACCAAAGCGAGGGAATCTCTCGTTTTGTTAACCTGTGCAATAGAATCACTTCGTCTTTGTTGGCTTTCTCGTTCCTCCTTTGAAGGAGTCATCCAGATGCTGTAACCAACCAATATTGCAAAGATTAAAACCAGCCCTAAAATGGTATTTCTGTCCATCGATTTTAAAATTCTTGTTCAAACAACCGGCAAAGATAAGGATTGTTAATAAAGGCCGTAAATATATTTTAGGTTAATTTTACCCCGCTTTAATTCAAATGATCACGAAAGATTGTAAAATATTTGTTGCTGTACCGGCCTTGAAAGAACAGGAAAATCTGCCCGGTTTTATTGAATGCCTGCAATCACAAACATATAAAAATTTTAAATTGGTTATTTGTGTCAATCAACCTGACGACTGGTGGGAAAAGGAAGACAAAAAGGATGTTTGTGTTGATAATAGTAATTCAATAGATTATTTGAGCACATTGCGGTATCCGCAGGTTCAGATCATTGATAAATCTTCAAGAGGTCTTGGCTGGAAGGATAAAAAATCAGGTGTTGGCTGGGCCCGTAAAACCATCATGGACGAAATAGCAAACCAAGCCAGGGACAATGACCTGATCGTCAGCCTGGATGCCGATACCAGCTTTAATCCCGGGTATTTTGCTTCGCTTGTCGAAAATTTAACCAAAAAAAATACATATGTTGCTATCTCGGTTCCTTATTTTCATAAGCTTACAGGAGATGAAGTGAAAGACCGGGCGATTTTAAGGTATGAGATTTACCTGCGGTATTTTGCAATCAATTTATGGCGGATCAACAGTCCGTATTGTTTTACAGCCATCGGTTCGGCAATTGCTTTACCGGTAAAATCCTACAATGCCATCGGCGGAATGACCCCTCATCAAAGCGGGGAGGATTTTTATTTTTTGCAGAAGCTCAGGAAATATGGTGAAATTTTACACTGGAACGAGGAAAAAGTTTATCCTGAAGCGCGGTATTCCGATCGAGTCGGTTTTGGCACAGGACCAGCTATGATCCGGGGCAGCAAAGGAGACTGGAGTAGCTACCCGGTGTATCCTTACAGGTTTTTTGATGAAGTGGGGGAGACTTACCATAAGTTTCCGCTATTATTTGAAAAAGATATTCCGACTTCGATGGATAGTTTTATCGAAGAGAGATTTGGTGAAAATATTTGGCAGCCCTTGCGGGAAAACTATAAATCCGTCGACAGGTTCGTGTGGGCCTGTCATTCAAAGTTAGATGGCTTCAGGGTGATACAGTACCTGAAATGGCGGAACAAGGAAAACAGGAATAGTGATGAAGAGCATTTAATTCGTTGGTTTGAGAAGTTTTATCAAAAAGAAATGCAACGGATGAATGAGGATATCCACAAATTGTCTTTTTCAGTAAGTTCAATAATTGAACTGGATGGAATAAGGAATTTATTGGTTTATATCGAGGAGGTATATCAAAAAGGTGAAATGTAATTATATCTTTGCCCTGCGCTGAAAGCCGGCGCACAAAAACAGATTTTGTGGATAAAAAATCAACATTCAACTTCATCGTCGTTACCGGACCTACGGCCACCGGTAAAACACAATTTGCCGCACACCTGGCTGCAAGGATCAAAGGCGAGATCATAAGTGCCGATTCAAGGCAGGTGTATCGCGGAATGGACCTGGCTACCGGAAAGGATTTCAATGACTACATAGTCGGGGATATCACCATTCCATACCACCTGGTCGATATTGTCGATCCGGGTTATGAATACAGCGTTTATGAATTCCAGAAAGATTTTTTAAGGGTTTATGATGAAATTCAAATGAAAGGAAAAATCCCTGTGCTTTGTGGCGGTACCGGGATGTACATCGAGTCGGTGCTGAAAGGGTACAATATGGTTAAAGTTCCAGCCAACGAGGCCCTTAGAAATGAAATCGAATCCAAAACTGACCAGGAACTTATAGATCTTTTAAATACCTATAAAATTCCCCACAATATTACGGATACCACTGACAGAAAAAGGTTGGTCCGTGCACTTGAAATTGCCGGTTATTATCAATCCCACCCGGAAATAAAAATTCCATTTCCTGAGATTAATCCCATCATTTTTGGTGTTTATTTCGAACGCCGGACAATCCGAGAGCGAATTACAGAGCGCCTGAGGAAAAGACTTGAAGGGGGCATGATTTCAGAGGTCGAAGAACTGTTGAAGAAAGGTTTATCCCCAGAACAACTTAAATTTTATGGATTGGAATACAAATACCTTACCCAGTATGTTACGGGTGAGTTGTCATATGATGAGATGTTTCATCTGCTAAATACAGCCATCCATCAGTTTGCCAAGCGGCAGATGACGTGGTTCAGGAAAATGGAAAGGGAAGGTCGAAAAATTCACTGGATCGATGGACATTTACCGGCTCAGGAAAAAGTAAAACTGGCCCTGGAGTTGATAAAATAGCACGCAACTGAAAAATTATTAAAACTTAATCCGCCTGAACCAATTCTCTTTGATAAACCTTTATTTTTGCCAAAAACGAATCAATGAAAAAATTTGCTCTATTCCTGATTGCCATCCATTTGTTTTATGGCTGTAGCAAACGTCAAACAGATCAAAAACCATACGTTGTGATGTTATCGATGGACGGTTTTCGCTGGGATTATACCGATAAAACCTATACCCCCAATTTTGATAAAATTGCTAAAATGGGCGTAAAAGCAGAATATTTGAAGCCATCCTTCCCTACAAAAACATTTCCCAATCATTATACCATTGCTACCGGGCTGTATCCCGACCACCACGGCATTGTGCTGAATTCATTTTATGATCCGGAGACGGAAAGGTATTATTCCATTTCGGACCGGGAAGCTGTGGAAGACGGTAGCTTTTATGGGGGAGAACCGTTTTGGGTCACTGCGGAGAAACAAGGCGTGATTTCCGGATCGTTTTTTTGGGTGGGTTCAGAGGCTGAAATTGATGGGGCCAGGCCTACTTACTGGAAAAAGTATGACAATAGCATTACATACGGGCAACGGATCGATTCGGTGATCGCCTGGCTCAGTAAACCGGAAGAAGTTCGTCCCCACCTGATTTTATGGTATTTTGACGAACCGGATCATTCGGGGCATGAATTCGGACCTGACAGTGAGGAGATCATACCTATTATTGCCCGCCTTGATTCCTTACTGGGTGTTTTTCTTGATAAACTTGAGAAACTTCCGATTTCAGATCAGATTAATTTTATCGTCACTTCCGACCATGGTATGGCTTCTGTTTCGGATGATCGAAGGGTCATATTCGATGAATTGATCAATATGGAATGGATTGAAGAAATTCAGGGTTATAATCCGAATTTCAATATGAAAGCAAAGGAAGGTTATGTTGATAGTTTATTCGCCCAATTGAGCGGGATCGAACATATTAAGGTCTGGGAGGCGGGAACGCTGCCTGAACGGTTGCATTATGGTATGAATCCAAGGACCCTTGACCTGGTCGTAATGGCTGACAGCAGTTGGAGTGTGGTTATTTCCGAAGATAAATCGGTGGGAAATGGGGCACACGGTTATGACAATGCAAATCCGGATATGAGAACAATTTTTTATGGCTTCGGGCCGGTATTTAAGAAAAATTTTATTTCCAGCCATTTTGATAATGTGGACATCTATCCACTGATCTGTAATATTCTTCAACTTGAGCCGGCAATAAACGATGGGAATTTTGAAAATGTGAAAAATCTTTTGCTGACAGAAGATTGATTGCTTTATTAATGTTCTTCTAATAATTTTTCTCCCGCCTCAATGCGAATGGGCAGCCGGTTCTCATCCGGTGGAATGACACATGAATATTTGGCATTGTAAGCGCAATAAGGATTATAGGCCTTATTAAAATCGAGGATTACCATATTTCCTGAGACTGGGATTTCGCAATCAACATACCTGCCGCCGCCATAGGTTTCATCTCCGGTTGTCTCATCCCTAAAGGGCATAAACAAGGTATTTTCATCCTCTTTAAGTTCAACCAGTTTTTTACTTTGATAAACAGCAAGCTTCAAATTTAAAGTATCGATTTTAAAATGAACATACCCGTATTTAAGATATTGAGGTGCTCGTTCAGTACTGGTTTTCATGATAATGGTTTCCGGATTTTCAGATTTTTCCAGCGTTGCCTCCACATGGAAATTTATATTCCCTGGGAAATATTTCAATCCTTTAAAGGATTTAAGCTGATCAGCCGTTAACGGAGAAGATTCCGTGTACATCAGTTTAATGTTTCTGCCCTGCCTGTAATTCTCCAGGTTTTCCAGGTAGGAATTGATGCTGTCCGGACTTATCTGGCTCTTAACAGGAAGTGCTGATAATCCAATCAACAAGATAAAAACAAACGATCGTAATCTCATGATTGCCTTTTTTATTTCTATGGCAAAAATACCGGAAAAAATTTCAATAATTGTAGATTGTTTTTCACGCTTATTATGAATTTGGATCAGGTAAATCCGGAAATCTGTAATTTTATCGGGACTTCGAACTTTTTCGTAATATTGCACACCAAAATTCTTGCGAGAACCTTTCAATTCATTGCTTATGGCAAAATTCGACTTTTCACAACGCGACAGTTTCGGTTCAAAACTCGGAATAATAGCCGCTGCAGCGGGGTCAGCCATTGGTTTGGGAAACATTTGGAGGTTTCCTTATGTAACGGGTCAAAATGGCGGCGCTGCCTTTTTAATAGTTTATATCCTTTTCATCATTGCAATAGGCATTCCGGTGATGCTCTCGGAATTTACCATTGGCCGCCGCGCACAAAGGAATCCTTTTGGCGCATTCAAATTGTTAAAACCCAACCAGACCTGGTATCTTATCGGCATTATGGGGATTGCCGCAGCTTTTATGATACTTGCCTTTTACAGCACCATAGCCGGATGGACTTTGGAATATTTGTTCAAAGCTTTTGCGAACGATTTTGCCGGTAAATCCTCATCGGAACTCACCAGTATGTTTAACGATTTTCAGCATGGCGGATTAAAGCCGGTGATTTGGCAACTGGTATTTATGTTCCTCACCGGTTTTGTCGTTTACCGGGGGGTGAAGGATGGTATAGAAAAGTATGCTAAAATTCTGATGCCGCTTCTTCTTGTACTGATTGTCATCATTTGTATTCGATCGGTAACATTGCCGGGAGCCAGGGCCGGACTCGAGTTTTTATTTAAACCCGATTTTTCGAAAATCAATGGTGAAGTGGTACTGATGGCGCTCGGACAGGCATTTTTTTCACTTAGTATCGGAATGGGAACACTGATTACCTACGGTTCTTATATCAACAAAAAGGATAACCTTTCCAACACTGCATATGCCGTTTCTGCAGCCGATACTTTTATTGCTGTTCTGGCAGGAATTGCCATTTTCCCGGCGGTTTTTGCCTTTGGTATCAATCCGGCCGAAGGGGAGGGATTGGCTTTTATTACCCTGCCCAATATTTTCCAGTCAATGGCAGGCGGCTACATTTGGTCCCTGTTGTTTTTTATTCTGTTGGTCATTGCGGCTCTTACCTCAACTATTTCCGTGCTGGAGGTTGTTGTCGCATATTTTTCTGAAGAGCTGGATATTCCCAGAAAAAAGGCCACCATTGTTGCCTCTGTATTGATTTCCATCCTCGGAGTCGCTTGTACACTTTCTCAGGGCCCATGGGAAAATTTGGGTATAGCGGGTACAACACTGTTCAGTAACCTCGAATACGCAGCCGCCAATGTCATGCTGCCTTTGGGAGGCTTACTCATTGTTGTGTTTGTAGGCTGGTTCCTGGGTAAATCCAATGTAACAGATGAACTGACCAATAAAGGAGTTTTGAAAGGCCGGTTAATTCATGTCTTTATTATCATCGTGAGGTTCATAGCTCCAATCGCTATTGCTATCGTTTTCCTGAATAGTTTGGGCATACTTAACTTATAAGGGTTGATAAGTTTGCCGAAATTCCAATGAAATCTTTGATTTGCAAAGATCGATATTGATCAACAGGTTCTTTAGAACCACCATAATCAGTTGATCCTGTTCCCGGCAATTCGGCATTTGTATTCATTACTGTTTGGAGTAACTTTTTATCCGATCCATCATGTATTGAAATGAAACGATTGAATAAACGGCATAGTCAAAGGAAGATTTTACAATCCTAAACATGTTGCTATTTTAAAATTTTATTAATTTTGAACAATTTCTAAATATGAATTGTTCTTAATTAAAGTTTATTCAAATGAACAATGCAACATCCATACGTGATAAAATAGCTTCGAAGGGATTGAAAGTAACTCCCCAGAGGATGCGTGTACTTGAGTCCATTTACAACCTTGACGACCACCCTACTGCCGACAACATCATTGCCTATATCAGAAAAAATGATCCTAATATCGGTTCTGGTACTGTATACAAGGTACTGGAGACCCTTGTTGATAACCAATTGGTGAAAAAGGTAAAAACCGAAAAAGATGTCATGCGGTATGATGGAGTTCTTCAAAATCACCATCATTTGTATTGTATTCAATGCGATTACATTGAAGACTATACAAATGAAAAGTTAGACAAATTGTTGAAGGAATTCTTTGATGAAAATCGAATCGAAAATTTTAACATTGAGGATATAAAGCTGCAAATAAGCGGCAATTTTATTGTTCATAAAAATCAAAATCATTAATCTTTTAAAATTTTTAATATGAAAAACAATATCGGACTAAATGAAAATTACACTGACCTAATGGTGGATAAGTTGAATGCATATTTGAGCGATGTTCAGATCATATACATGAATGTCCGCGGATATCACTGGAATGTAGTGGGGAAACAGTTTTTCGCACTACATGAAAAATTTGAGGAAATCTACAACAGCCTGAATGAAATGGCCGATGAAATCGCTGAAAGGATATTGATGCTCGGCGGGGTTCCTTTGCATTCGTTTTCAGATTATTTGAAAAGGGCAAAAATCAAGGAACGGTTAAATGTCAGTTCGGCAAATGACACGGTAAATGCTTTTTTGGAAGACGTCGCTTTGCTTCTTGCAAAAGAGAGAGAAATCCTTTCAGAAGCTTCGGCAAATGGAGACGAAGGTACTGTTGGTATGATGTCGGAATACATTGCCGGGCAAGAAAAAACGATTTGGATGTTTAATTCACTTCTAAAATAATACAACTATGGGATGTGCAAATGGCGTAAAACCAAGAAAAAAAATTCAGAAACAAGAAAATGATATTTCAAATCTTAAAAACGAGGAGGTTACAACTATGGGTTCAACAATGGTAAGGCAGGAAATGCCTGAATTTACAATGGATGCTTACGATGCAAAAACAGGGCATTATAAAACGGTTTCACATGAAGACTACAAAGGAAAGTGGTCAGTAATTTGTTTTTACCCGGCTGACTTTACTTTTGTTTGTCCTACTGAAATTGCGGCTATGAACGCACATTATGATGAATTCCAGAAAATGAATGTTGAAATCCTGGCTGTTTCTGTCGATTCGAAATTCTCGCATAAAAGATTTGTCGAAACTGAACCCATCCTCAAAGGGCTGAAACTTACCATGGGTGCTGATGCCAACCAGGAGGTCAGCCGTGCATTCGGTGTCCTTGTCGAGGAAGAAGGAGTCGCTCTCAGAGGCAGATTTCTTTTTAATCCGGATGGAATTTGTGTAGCCCAGGAAGTTCAGGCTGATTCCGTTGGGAGAAATGTAAATGAATTCATCCGGCAAATCCAGGCATGGCAACATGCCAGCAAATCCGGTGAAGTTTGTCCGGCCGGATGGAGGCCCGGTAAAAAGACCCTCCCGGTAAATACAGATGTCGAAAAGATGACAGGAAGGGTGGGTGATTATATAACATTGGAAGAAATCTTAAGTTAACTGTTTACCTAACTTATATCAGTTTGAATAAAGCTTACTGGTAAGGACATTTTACTTATTGGTAAGCTTTTCTTTTTCATAAAAGTCAGATGTTGATCCAGGATTATTCGGTTTTTTAGGAATAGGATTTACCATTGTTATTCCAAAACCTCCCATATCACCTCCGGTTTTGCCTTGTTCTTCAGGCTTACCTCGCCCACTTTGCGGCATTGAAAGGACTCTTTCACCTTTTCATATGATTTATCATTGATGATGATTTGACCGGGACCACCGGCCGATTGTAAACGCTGTGCGGTGTTTACCACGTCACCGATCACAGTGTAGTCAAGTCTTTTGAGGCTATGCGAACCGATGTTACCTGAGACCACTTCACCGCTGTTGACCCCAATGGAAACCTTGGGCCTGAATGTAACATGGTCGCTGAATTCGGGGAGTTTTTCTATTTCCAATCTCACGGCCAGGCACGCATCCAGTGCGCGGTCGAGGTGATATTCTCCGCGGAAAACGGCCATGATGGCATCACCTATGAATTTGTCAACAAATCCGCCCTGGTTGATGATCTCCTTCACCATCACATCGAAGTAGCTGTTGAGCAACTTCACGACGTCGTCGGGCTTTTCGTTCTCACTGATGGCAGTGAAACTGCAAATATCAATGAAAATGACCGTAGCTTCAACGGTTTCATTTTTCATGATAGCTGATTCATACTCGCGGGTATCCATGAAGTTGAGGACAGTTTCATCCACATACATTTTCAGGATGTTGTTTTCTTTGATGGCTTTAAGTGTATCCCGCATTTGCCGGACATGTTTAAGTGTTTTTTCAATGGTCAGTTCCAGGTCGTTGAAGTCGACGGGTTTGGTCACAAAATCAAAGGCACCGCGGTTCATGGCTGTTCGTATGTTTTCCATATCGCCATATGCAGAAACGATGACCGATTTCAAAAGGGAGTGTTTTTCGTTGAGCTTGTTGAGCAAAGTAAGTCCGTCCATTTCAGGCATATTGATATCGCTGAGCACCAGGTCCACATCATGGTGTTCATCGAGCCGTTCAAGCGCACGCCGGCCATTTTCTGCAAAAACGAATTCGTACAGGTTCTCCCTGATTTGCCTCCTGAATTTTTGTTTGATGAGGATCTCAAGATCGGCCTCATCATCCACTACGAGTATTTTAGCCATCAGTGTAAGGTTTTGATTTTTTCTTTTAGTTCAGTAAAATCTACCGGTTTGGTAAGAAAATCATCGGCGCCAAGTTCCATAGCCCTTTTATAATTTTCTTCATCTCCATATGCAGTTATCATCATGACGAACGGAGGCGGTTCATTATAAATTTTCTTAATCCGGTCGAGAAGCTCCAGCCCAGTCATACCGGGCATGTTGATATCGGATAATATCAAAACAGCTTCATGTTGATTGCCATTGAGATATTTTAACGCCTCTTCACCAGAATAGGCAAATTCGAATTTCATTTCTCCGTTCCGGATTTCTCTCCTGAACCGCTGTTCGAACAGGGGCTGGATGTCTTTTTCGTCGTCGACTACAAGTATTTTCATAGTATGTTTTATGTTGGTAATTCAATAATAAATACGGTTCCGATACCTTCTTCCGATTCTAATTTCAACTTGCCTCCATGTCCTTTGGTAATAATGTCGTAACTCATACTTAACCCGAGACCTGTTCCCTGCCCCGTGGGCTTTGTTGTAAAGAAAGGTTGAAATATCTTATCCTTCACCGAATCGGGAATGCCGCTTCCATTATCTGTAACTCTGATTTCGATTGTATTGTTAAGTCGCCTGGTTAAAACAATTACTTCAGGATTATAACCATTGATCCCGGCTTTTGTTTTCTCCGACACGGCATAAAATGCATTGTTGATCAAATTTAGCATCACCCGCCCGATTTCCTGCGGAACTACATTCACATTTGGAAGAGTTTCATCCGCCTGCATCCGGAAAGCCGATTGGAACGATTTATCCTTTGCCCTCAATCCATGGTAAGCCAGCCGCAGGTATTCATCCGCCAGGGTATTAAGATCGGTCGGCACTTTTTCGTTGCTCCCGCTCCTCGAATGTTCCAGCATACCCTTAACGATGCTGCTGGCCCGTTTGCCGTGCTCTTTGATCTTCTCGAGGTTTTGTTGAAGATCACCCGAAATGGCATCCACCTCCTGCTGATCTCCTTTGGCCATTTCCTCCCTGAGCTCGTTGATCAAATCAACACTCACTTCAGAAAAATTGTTGACAAAGTTCAGCGGATTCTGTATTTCATGGGCAATACCAGCAGTAAGTTCCCCAAGCGAAGCCATCTTTTCAGCATGTACCAGTTGGGTTTGGGTGGCACGAAGATTTGCCAGGGTTTCATTCAGCCGGCGATTCAGTTTTTGTTTTTCCCGGAACCTTACCAAAACGATGATTCCCAGCACCACAGCCAGCAACATCCCCAACAGGAAAATGTTACGGGTCAATCGCTCCCTGTTAATCTGACCCTGCTGGATAGCCATCATTTTTTCATTGCTCTCCTTCTGGAGTGCCATTTTATTTTCAAATTCCAGCTTGTTGGTCAGATGGGTGATTTTTTCCAGGTTTTCAGCAGTTATTACAGAATCTTTAGCATCGCTGTATTTTAAAATATATTTGTAGGCATTTTCAGGATCGCCGATTTTAAAATACGACTCAGCCAGGCTTTGGTAGATCTCCTCAAGAAATTTGAGATTGGATTTAGGAGCAACTTCTCCGGCCTGATTTAACCAGTTGAGTGCTGTTATGTGATCATTCCGGCCGATATAAATTTTAGCAATTTGCATACAAGCCCTTGCTTCGCCGGTAGCGTCATTTATTTCTTTGCTCAGTTTGATCGCTGCCTCAAACTGATGAAGTGCTTTTTCATGATCAGGTAATTTCATGTAGGCCCCTCCCAGCGACAAGTGTCCATCCACAATACTTATCTTATAGCCTGATTTTATTGCGAATTGCAGACCTGATTTATAATTCTCCACAGCACCTTCATAATCGGAAAAATCTTCCAGAATTTGCCCTATGTAAACAAAGCTGGCAAACGTTCCGTAGTATTCCGTCGAATTTAAACGAATGGTCAGGGCTGCCCGGTGCAACCTGAGGGCTTCATCCAGGTTTCCGGAGGTCATATTGGTCACTCCCATGTCGTTGTATATCCTGGCAATGCCGGATGAATCGTTCATCAACCTGAATATTTTCAAAGCCTCTTGCTGACTACTCAGTGCATCATCCCACTGTTCCACAAAAGCATATACAAAACCCATGGCAAGCAGGGTTTCAATGATGGTTGATGTATCCTCTAATTCCCTGCTGATCTTCAGCGATTCCATCAGTTTATCGAGTGCATCACCATAACTGCCATTGCTCCTGAGGGCTACGGCAAGGTCGGTTAATTTCATGGCATATTCCGACCTGCTTCCGTATTCCCGGATCAGTTCCAGTGCTTTTGTATGATTTTGTATGGCAAGTTCGCTTTGTCCGTTGAAATCATACATGGTACCAAAGGCTGTATAAATGGCTGCTTCTTCACGTTTATTGCCGGTTTCCTTTACCAATTCAAGAGCTTTGGTCAACGTGTCGCGGGCTGCTGTTATGTTTTTATTTTCGATCCCCCTGGCGAAGTTGGTAAGACTGATGGCCTTTAAATTTTTACATCGCTTTAATAATGCTTCATTATTTTTCACGGTTTCCAAACCGAGCAATTTGTCGGACCATTGCAAAGCCTGGAGGGCGAAAAATTTACAGCTATCAAGATTCGAATAGTAATAATACTGGTAAGCCTGATCATTGAGCTGATAAATGCGGCTGGTATCACTGATTTGCACATCATTCTGAGCAGCCGCCAATAAACCCACGAAAAGGAATATCCCCGCAAGTAAAGTGATTGATATGATGGATTCCTTCAGCTTCATGATTTTTAAATTGGCAATGTAACAATAAACTCCGTTCCCAAACCTGCTTCCGTTTCCACCTTCAGTTCACCGCCATGTGCTTTGATGATGTCATAACTCAGGCTCAGCCCCAGGCCGGTTCCCTGTCCTGAGGTTTTTGTGGTGAAGAAGGGTTGAAATATTTTGTCGATAACACCCGGTGGAATGCCGGTTCCGTTGTCCTTAACCCTGATCTCCACATTTCCATTTACCTTTTTTGTTATCACCTCCACCATCGGTTCGTAATCCACCTTGTCCTGTTTTTTCCTTTCGGAACAGGCATAGAAAGCATTGTTGATCAGGTTCAGGAAAACCCGTCCAATATCCTGCGGCACCACATTCACCTTGGGTAGATTTCCGTCGGCAATCATTTTGAAATTGGCATTAAACGATTTGTCTTTCACACGCAAGCCATGGTATGAAAGCCTTAAAAACTCATCGGCCAGGTCGTTGATGTCGATGGGTCGTTTTTCGCCTTTACTCGTGCGCGAATGTTCGAGCATTCCTTTCACTATGCTGCTGGCCCGTTTACCGTGTTGATTGATGATCTCCAGGTTTTGGATCAGGTCGGAAGTGATCTCTTTGACTTCATCTGTGTTTCCCTTATTAATCTCATCAATAATTTCAGCGGCCAACTCTGCGCTTACTTCCGAAAAATTGTTGACAAAATTGAGGGGGTTCTGAATTTCGTGGGCGATGCCGGCGGCTAACTCTCCCAGCGTAGCCATCTTTTCTGACTGGATCAACTGCGCCTGGGCCACTTTCAGTTCGAGGTATGATTTTTCGATCTCTTTGGCTTGTTCCAATTCACGTTTCATGGTGCGTTGCCTTTCTCTGGCAATCAAACGCCGGCGCTGAATGCGGTCAACCAGATAAATGCCAAGCATCAGCAGCAATCCGTAAAAAAGATAAGCCGGCCAGGTGCGGTACCACGGCGGCAGGATTTCGAAAGGATAGGAGATGGGTTCACTCCAGATGCCATCGGAACTTTCGGCTTTCACTAAAAAAGTATATTCCCCAAAAGGTAGATTTCCATAAGCAGCTGAAGAGGCGGTGTTTGGAAGTCTCCAGTCATCGTCGTAACCCTCCAGTTTGTACTGATACTGCACCAAAAACGGTCTACGGGTTTCAACACCCACAAAGTCGAAACCAATGCTGTTGAAGCTATTCGGAAAAACAGGATTTTCAGGAATGGCATGAAATGGATTGATGCTGTCGAAACGGATGGAGCCGAATTTATCGCTCAATGAATCCCGCTCATTGCGGGTCAAAACTTTGCCGAAAACATGCTGTTCATTGTTTTCATAAGGAGGCGCATAATGGTTACCGGGCCGGATTTCCTTGCTGTCCGGTTTCAGCAGGGAGTACCAACTGATGTTCTCGTTGTTGATTTTAACATCCCGGATAAAGACCTTCGGAGCCACTTTACTCCGGTGAATACTCTCATAATTGAATCGCACCAGCTTGTCGCCGGTGCCGGCCCAAAGAACACCCCGGTTGTCGAGGAACATGCTGTTATTGTTGCTGATGTCTTTGATGGGATAACCTGCTTTCTGGCTGAAATTTTCAATACCTGATCTGGCAAGGTTTTTTCCTGATGGATCCAAACCACCCTTCAGTACGGTGATCCCTTCGTTGGTTCCGAGGAAGATATTGCCGGAACTGTCCTCCAGAATGTTGTAAACCACATTGTTCGACAGGCCGTCGTTGGTGGAGTAACTATCGAAAATCAAATCAACCGCCTCTGGCTTTTTTTACTGCAGGATTTCCTCCACTATGTTTTTTCTTATCACTGCAATACCGGCGCCCCAGGTCCCGATCAGGATGTTTCCCTGCTCATCTTGGATCACCGAAGAAAGTTTGTTGTCAGGTAGACCCTGTTCGATTGTAAAATTGATAAAACGCCCGTCACTGTATATGCTTAAACCTCCCCGTGTAGCAAACCAGATATTGCCGGCCCGGTCTTCCATGATATCCCACACGGTATTGTGGGTCAATCCCTGGCGGGTGGTGAAATTCGTAAACGATGTACCGTCAAATTTACTTACGCCCCCCTCGTAAGTACCTATCCACAGGTTGTCCTGCCTGTCTTTTTCAAGACTCACGGTATAATTGTTTGCCAGTCCCTGGTTCGTGGTGTAGATGGTGAAGGATGAGCCATCAAATTTAAAGAGGCCGGTGGGTGAACCCAGCCACAGGTTCCCATTCCGGTCGGGAATCATAGCAAGAATATAATTGTCGGGTAATCCCTGTGCAGATGAATAATTGATGAATGAGGAATTGTTTGAATCCTTATTCGGATGGGTATTTTTGGTGATCCCGGCATCGTTGGTGGCGAACCAGCGGTTGCCGTCGGTATCGGCAGTTATTGCATACACAACGGTTCCCGGTATTCCTTGATTCGCGGTATAACCAACAAGATAATTGCCATCGTAGCGGCACAAACCACCCCCCAGCGTTCCGAACCAAAGGCTGCCTGTTTCATCTTCGGTGATACTGCAAACGATGTTGTTCGATAAACCCTGATCTGTAGTCAGATTGAAGAAGGTGTTTTCTCTTTTATTGAATCCTGAAATACCCCCACTGGTGCCGAACCAAATGTTGCCCGAACGATCCACCAGGCTGCACCGGACATCGTCGTTTACTAATCCATTCATGGTTGTGAAGTGCTGTGGTTTTTCTTTTTCAGATGGATCGTACCTGATCACCCCACTGCCGGTTCCGAACCACAATAACCCCTTCTGGTCTTCGGCGATTGTCTGAACAATCGGGGTGTCCAATCCTGCATATTCAAAAATTCCGCTAAAGGAGATCTCATCGCCGGGATTATGTTTGAATACCCCTTTTTCAGTGGCAATCCAAAGTACACCGTTATTGTCCTGCAGGATATCAAGAACAAAATCAGCCAGCAAACCGGTTTGTCTGTCAAAGTTGATAAAATTCATTTCGCTCTGACCATTTTCCGATGCCCTGATCAGACTTAATCCTTTTTGGGTTCCGATCCAGATGTTGCCTTCGTTGTCTTCCAGTATCTTATTGATATCATTGTCAGGAAGTCCCTGAGCGGTGGTATAATTGATGAACGACCTGCCGTCGTAAACGCTGATGCCGCCATAGGTTCCAAACCAGATGTTGCCGCGACTGTCATCGGTAATGCAGTTGATCAGGTTGTGGATCAAACCGTTTGTTGAATTGAAATTGGTGAAAGATTGACCGTCGTAAAGGCTCACCCCATTGCCTGAGGTCCCGAACCAGAGGATGCCGTTGTGATCTTTGAATCCACAAAGGATGCTGCTCATGGCCAGTCCTTCTTCGGTGTTGAAGGTTTTCATAGGGATGAAAAAATCGGCCGGAAATTCCCGGGGTGGCTTAAAATCTGAAGCATAGCTTTTCTTTGGAGCCGGAAGATCCGCCAAATGATGGACTTCAGGCTGACCGGCTTTGACGGCTACCTGTGTCGACACCGAATCATTTTGGTTGGCTTTTTCATGCTCCGTCTGCTGTGCCCATGTTTGGTAGACCAACAGGAAAAGGATCATTATCCCTGTTATCAAAAATTTGCCGGTGATTTGTTTATGCAGCATTTATTCTTTTTCGATTGGTAATTTAATGATAAATTCAGATCCCTCACCCTGTTTTGATTCTACCAATAATTCTCCCCCATGTCCTTTGGTCACAATATCATAACTCATGCTCAATCCGAGGCCGGTTCCCTGACCGGTCGGTTTGGTGGTAAAAAAGGGTTGGAATATTTTGTCTTTGATTTCCGGAGGGATGCCGATCCCGTTGTCTTTGATAGCTATAACCAGTTGGCTCCCGATAGCTATCGGGATGGCTGTTAGCTGAGTAGTGATGGATACAGCAGGTTTATAGCCCGTCTCTCCTTCTTTACTTCTTTCGTGGACTGCAAAAAATGCATTGTTGATCAGGTTCAGCAATACCCGTCCAATATCCTGCGGAACGACTCCGATCTTTGGCAAATCTGGGTCAAAGTCAGTTATGAAGTCTGCATTAAATGATTTGTCCTTTGCCCGCATTCCGTGATATGACAACCTCAGGTATTCATCGGCCAGGGCATTGAGGTCAGTGGGTTCCTTTTTCCCGGTGCTGGTCCGGCTGTGTTGCAACATGCTTTTCACAATGGCATCGGCGCGCTTACCATGCTGATTGATCTTCTCTTCGTTTTGGATGATGTTTTTGGCAAGTTCGTCTGCTTCATTCAAATCGCCCTTTTTAATTTCCTCTCTGAGATCACCTGCAAGCTCAATATTTACTTCCGAAAAATTGTTGACGAAGTTCAGTGGATTCTGGATTTCATGGGCGATACCCGCAGTCAATTCCCCCAGCGAAGCCATCTTTTCGGAGTGTATCAGTTGCTTTTGTGTGGCTTTGAGTTCGGTGTATGCCTTTTCGATTTCACGTGCCTGCACCAGCTCTTTTTCTTTTGCCAGTTGACGCTCTTTTTCCAGCAATCGTCGTTTGCGGAAGCGGTCGAAGGCAATGATCGCCGTTGCAAACAAAAGGATGTAGATCGCATAGGCCCACCAGGTTCTCCACCAGGGAGGACTGATCGTGAAACTCAGGGTTACCGGTTCTTTGTTCCAGACGCCGTGGCTGTTGGCGGCCTTCACTTTAAAGGTATAACTTCCGGGTGGCAGATTGTAATAATAAGCTGAACGCTGATTGCCCACTTCCCGCCAGGATTTGTCGTAGTTTTCAAGCATAAAGGCAAATTTGTTTTTTACGGGATCATCGTACTGAACGCCGGTGTATTCGATGGAGATGTTGTTTTGCGAATGAGAGAGATCGAACGGGTTATTTGCATTTGCTTCCCCCGGAAGGATTTTATAAGTTTGATCGCCCACTTTGAAATCTGTGATGGATGTGATTGGCGGCATCGTATTTTCTGCAATGTCATCCGGATTGAAATAAGTGATCCCGTTGTTGCCCCCAAACAGGAAATAACCTGTGGATGTTTTCAAAGACTGACCATCGGCATACAATAACCCCTGTATCCCGTCTTTCAGTGAAAAATTGTTGAACTGCTCTTCATCGATCGAAAAGCGGCTGATGCCGGCAAAGGTGCTGATCCAGAGCGCCCGGTGCTTTTCATCGCCGAGGATTCCCTGAATACTCATGGATGGAAGTCCTTCGTTGGTGGTGTAAGTTTTAATTTCACCGGTTTCCGGGTTGTAACGGCAAAGGCCGCCCTGCCAGGTCCCGACCCAGCAGATCCCATCCGGTCCCTGGTAAAACGAATTGATATCCTGCGAAGGAAAAACCTGCCCTTTTTCCTGGTCGCCGCCATGCTTGCTGATCTCTCCTGAATCGTAATCATACAGGAAAAGTCCGTTGTCGGTCATAATCCAAAGACCGGATCCGGGGCTTTCAAAAAGATCCGTCACGTTGTCGGAGGTGGCATTGGTTCCGGGAATCGTTGTCAAATCGAGGTGGATTTTTTTATCAGAATCCGGTGACTGTTTAAAAAGCCCTGAATAAGTACAAAACCAAATATTACTCCTGCTGTCCCGAATGATATTTGCCAGATAAAGCGAATCATGTAAGCCGGACAAAATAGTGTCATTTACCGACATATCCCTGTAATCCAAAATGTGATAGCCGCTGAAAAAGGCGCTGATCAACATTTTCCCTTTCGACATGGCATCGTACACATTATCCCAGTTGAAACTGGTGGAAATATCGGTATAGGGCGTCGGGTACACTTTTTTAGTTTTAAGATCCAACCTGCTGATCCCTGCATGTTGCGGCGCTGATGTTGCCACCCAAACATCTCCGTTGTCGTCTTCTATCATTTTTTTCACCCAGCCTGAGGTGATGCTTTTCGGATCATTGTCATCCCACACAAATGAACCCAAAAGCGACCGGGGATTGTATTTGAGCAATCCCACCGATTCGGTGCCGATCCAAAGGTTGCCGAAGTCATCAAAAGCCAGCGAATTGGCCTGGTCGCGCAACAGCCTGTCGGTGGAAGAGGGATCGAAAACTTCATACACTGATTTTTTGTGGTCGTAACGGACCAGTCCCTGGGCAGAGGTTAACCAGATGTCCTGCTTTTCATCAATCAGTATATCCGCATACAGATTAAAAATATCCCCCGACAATGGCAAGTCCATTTTTTTTCTCCTTAGCTCGTTTGTTGCCGGTTCATAAGTGTAGAAATTGTTATGGGTTGATACCAACCAGAGTTTTCCCGTTGAATCGGATGCCATGTTCATAATGCCTTCATTGGGTTCGAGGCAATTATTATCCGGACAGGGAATGATTTCGTGAAGTTGATTCAGGGTATCCATCTTAAAAAATCCTGAATCGGTAACCATCCAGATATTGCCAAACGGGTCAGTGGTCATGTAATAAACACTTGTAATGTTAATCCCTTCGGGCAATGCATAAGGAAGCATCGCTTTCTTTTTCTCATCGTAATAAAAAAGACCTTGTATGCCTTCTCCTCCAAACAAAATATAAGCGCTAAAATAGATGCGACCGCGATTATTATATGCAATATCGGTGATGTTAGCGGTATTGCCGGGTTCAACACCGGTGAGATCCTGGAATGGAAACCGGGTAAATGACCTGTTTTCGGGATTATACCTGTAAACGGCCTCCTGTGCCCCGATCCAGAGATACTTCTGCTGATCGGGGTATAAAGCGTAAACAAGCAACTCACCCATGGTGGTAGAATCGGAGATATTGGGATGGAAACGGGTGTACTTGTAACCGTCAAATTTAATAAGCCCGCTTTGCGTGGCGATCCAGATATTTCCCTCGCTATCGGGCTGTATATCGCGTATCGGTGTTCCTTTCAGTTCATCAAACTGCATGAGTTTATCCGCATCCAGTTGTGCCTTCACAGGAAAACAAAATGAGATAAAAATCAAGGTTAATATGAATACCGTGAATAGTCTCATGATTTCTGATTTGTTGAACCTAATGGTAAAGTTATAATGAATTCGGTTCCGCCACCTTCAACTCCTGCCTCACCGGCAGGCAGGGATTCCACGGTTAGTGTTCCCCCATGCCCTTTGGTAACAATATCATAACTCATGCTCAGGCCCAGGCCTGTGCCCTCCCCGGTGGGTTTTGTAGTAAAAAAAGGCTGGAAGATTTTCTCTTTTATTTCGTCGGGGATTCCTGGGCCGTTGTCATTCACGCGTATTTCGACAGAGTTCTCTAATTTACGGGTGGTAATAATAACCTGCGAATTGTAACCATTCAGATTTAGTTTTGCTTTTTCAGTTACGGCATAGAATGCATTATTGATCAGGTTCAGCAAAACCCGGCCGAAGTCCTGTGGGACAACATTTACTTTGGGCAGTGATTCATCTGCCACGAGCTTAAAATCGGCGTTGAACAATTTATCCTTTGCCCGCAAACCGTGATAAGACAAACGCAAATATTCATCCGCCATTTTATTGAGGTCGATGGCTTTTTTCTCGCCGGTATTTTTACGGCTATGATGCAGCATTCCCTTCACAATACTGTCAGCCCGCTTGCCATGATGGCTGATTTTTTGCTCGTTTTGTGCTATGTCGTTGGCAATAGCTTTCACTTCAACCAAATCACCCTTTTCGATTTCCTCATGTAACTCGGCAATTAATTCCGAATTTACCTCAGAGAAATTGTTAATAAAATTCAAAGGATTCTGGATCTCATGGGCGATGCCCGCTGTAAGCTCTCCGAGAGATGCCATTTTCTCTGACTGAATGAGTTGCTTTTGGGTGTTCTTCAGTTCAACATAGGCTTTTTCAATTTCTTTAGCCTGAGCCAGTTCTTTTTCACGCGCCTGGGCCCGGGCTTTTTCTTTCAGGCGTCTGCGCTGAAAACGATCAATTACTAGAACAAATGCAATAAGGATCAATCCATATCCAATATATGCAGCAGTTGTTTGCCACCAGGGAGGATGAATAACGATTTCCAGCAAAGTGGTTTTGTCGTTCCACACGCCATCGGCATTGGTTGATTTTACCAGTAAAGTATAATTTCCAGGATCCATGTTAGTGTATCCGGCTGCAGCAAAATTACCGGCATCAATCCAGTCATCATCGTGATTGACCAGTTTATATTTATATTGAATCTTGTGCGGATTGGAAAAATCAAGTCCCGAGAAGGAGATGGAGAAGTCATTTTCATTATGACTTAGGTCGATTCTGTCCGTCAGCAAAATGTTTTTTTTCAGTGGTGATTCCGGACCTATTTCCAGGCTTTTACGGAACAGGTTAAATCCGGTTAATACAACCGGTGGTTGGTAATCACTGAGTTGTATATTCCCCGGATCGAAAGTATTCAGTCCGTTCAGGCCCCCAAAATACATGGTTCCGGATGAGGAGGCGTAAGCCGCAAACCGGTAAAACTGAAATCCCTGCAATCCATCGTCAGGGTCATACCTTACGAGGTCCTGTGTTTCCGGATCATACTTTACAAGTCCATTGTCCGTTCCCATCCATATAATGTTCTGATCGTCCACAGCAGCGCTTTCGCCGCCGATGATACGGTTTCCGACTTTATCCGTTAATGGACGAACTTTAATGGTATCTTTCAGATAAAGTTCCGACAACCCGAATGAAAGCGCGTCGATGAATATACGGCCCCGGCTGTCTTTGACTGAATTCAGAAAGGTATTGAAATTGGGCCGCGTGAGCGGTTCACGGAATTTTTCAGTTTTGGGATTAAAACAAATGAGACCAGCTACAGAATTTCCTCCCACATAATAGTTGCCGTCGTCCCCGAGGAAGGGGATCCAAATCTGATTGTCAGGGATGCTGGTGGAATCGTTGGGGTCGTTGACAAACCGCTTGAATGAATCCGAATCATATTTGTAGATATTCAAGCCGCCACCGTAAGTACTGATGAGGATTTCGCCGGGTACCAGCTCGGCAATGGCTGATATTCTTTTCTGTGAAATTGAATGGATTGTATTGTCCCTTGGGTAATGGATTTTTTCACCGGTCTCCGGACGATACCGATACAGGGCATGGGCATAAGTGCCGATCCACAGGTTGTCACGACTGTCGTAAAAAACGTATGTGATCTCGATGGGATCGTCGGGTGAATTGAATTCCTGAAAGTGATTTTCGAATGTTTTTCTTACCGGATCAAATTTGGATAATCCCCCGGCTTTGGTTCCGATCCAGATGTTCCCGTATTTGTCTTCCGTTATGCCGCTGATCCAGTTATCGGGCAAACCACCCTTTACATTGGGCAGATGTTTATAATGCGTGAACTTTTGCCTTGCCGGACTTAACAGCGACACACCGTCGCCCCAGGTGCCCAGCCACAGGGTTCCCGACCGATCAACCAGCATCGCCCGTATGGCATTTTCGGTAACCAGGGAACCTTCGTTATATTCATTGTATTGATAGTTGAAAAACCGGTCCTGCTCAAGGTCATACAGTAAAACCCCATAATTCCTGGTTCCCACCCAAAGTTTGTCAGGTTCTGAAAAACAGACTGTGAGGATATGGCGGTCAGGTATTTCCTCCGGGCGATTTTCACTGGAAAATATTTTGGTGTCACCGGTTTCCAGGTTGATCCGCAATAAACCACCGAGTGTTCCACGACCCCAGATATCTCCGGTTGCACACCAGATAATGTTTTCATTGTTGGGGTCAAAAGTTATATCATTAAAACGGTTATCGAATACATCGTTCGATTGATCCAGACTGTATATAACTTCCGGTTTCCCGGTGCTTATGTCGAACAGGTACAATTCGGTAGTCCCTACCAGTAAATGATTGGGAAAAAGGGCCGTTTTCAATTGAAGTAGAACCAGAGGATCTCTGTTGGCAGGAATGGTAAATGTAACCGCTTCGTCGGTTTTTGTATTTAGTTTGATCAATCTTCCGCGGGATGTAACCCAAATGATTCCAGGACTTTGCTCATCGTGAAGAACCCTCAAAATTCCAAGATTATCATATCCCTCAACATCTTCCCCTTTCCAGCGATAATGAAAAATCCTGTCCTGTTCCCTGGAATAGCGGTTCAATCCGATAGACGTACCGATCCAGATATCACCGTTTTCATCTTCACAAAAATCAATGATGTAATTGTGTGAAAGGCCGGTTGAATCGCCTGTTTCACTGGTGAATGTGGTAAATGACCTGCCGTCGTAGCGCTGCACACCGTGGTGTGTTCCCAGCCAGACAAAGCCGTATGAATCTTCAAAAATAGCCTGAACGGTGCTGTTGATTAATCCATCGGATGATTTGATGGATTTAAATTTAAATTTTGGTCCCTGGGCAGTAGCCTCCAGCGCTGATATGCCAATCATTACCAGCAGTATGAGTTTTGTCAACTTTCTAATCATATTTGTTTTCAATTTTTCCATTTAATTTACTAATGGTAACCGAATAATAAATTCAGATCCTTCGCCTTCCGTGGAGATCACTTCAAGGCTTCCACCATGCCCTTTCGTGATAATATCATAACTCATACTCAATCCAAGCCCGGTTCCCTGCCCTGCGGGTTTGGTTGTGAAAAAAGGCTGGAAGATTTTGTCTTTGATGTCGTCGGGGATACCGGGGCCGTTGTCTTTCACCCGTATTTCAATGTGATTCTCCCGGTTCGTTGTGCTTACTATCACTTCGGGTTTATAATTTTTATCAGGCTTTTGGGTTTTTTCTGCCTCAGCGTTTCGACTTTGCTCGGCACAGGCATAATATGCATTATTGATCACATTTAACAGTACTCTTCCGATGTCTTGCTGCACTAAATTTACCTTAGGTATGCTTTCACCGGCTTCCAGTTTATAATCAGCGTTAAAGGATTTGTCCTTTGCTCTAAGCCCGTGATAAGCAAGCCTGAGGTACTCGTCTGCCAGGGCATTGATGTCGGTGGGGACTTTTTCGCCGGAACTGCTTCGCGAGTGCTCCAGCATTCCTTTTACAATGCTGCTGGCCCTTTTGCCATGGTGGCTGATCTTATCGAGGTTTTGTCGTAAATCACTTGAAATTATTCTGATTTCTTCCAGGTTTCCTTTTATCATTTCTTCATCAAGTTCATCTATCAAATCAACACTAACCTCTGAGAAATTGTTGACAAAGTTTAGCGGATTTTGTATTTCGTGAGCGATTCCTGCAGTGAGTTCACCAAGTGAAGCCATTTTTTCCGACTGAAGCAACTGATCCTGGGTAGTCTTCAATTTGTTATATGCTTTTTCAATTTCGATGGCATGCGCTAATGCCCGTTCCTTTGTTGCCGCTCGTTCCTTATTGATAACCCGCCTGCGCTGGTGGCGGTCTAAATTATAGATGACAAGAATCAGGAGCAGGAAATAGAATCCATAAGCCCACCAGGTTTTCCACAGGGGAGGAGCAATAAATATATTTAAAAAATCACCCTGTTCATTCCATACGCCATTGTTGTTCGCGGCTTTAACCCTGAACACATATTCACCAGGGGGCAGGTTATAATAATAGGCAGTTCGCTGGCTTCCTACTTCTCTCCATTCTTCATCATAATTTTCGAGCTTATAGGCAAACCTGTTTCTTTCGGGATTGGAGTAATGGAAGCCAATATAAGACAGTGCCAGGTTATTCTGGAGATATTTAAGCTGAATCGTATCCGTTCTATAAATAGCCTTCTTAAACAGGGCATCCGTACCATAAGCTGCCGATTTGTTATCGATTTTAAGGTCGGTGATATAGACCCTGGGAGGGGCTGAGTTCTGCGCCAGTCTCTCGGGATAGAAGTAAGTGATTCCATTGTTTCCGCCGAAAATGAACAACCCACCCGATGTTTTGAGGCAGGAATTATCCGAAAAAAGTAGTCCTTGTATCCCATCATCCAACGAATAATTGGTGAAATGCTCCGATTTGGTATCGAACCTGCTTAATCCATCAAAACTGCTTATCCAAATTGAGTGATGAGTCCTGTCCTCCAGGATACCCTGTATGCTCATTGAAGGAAGCCCGTCACTGATGGTGTAGGTTTTGATTTCGCCCGTTTCGGGATAATAGTGGCTCAATCCGCCCTGCCAGGTCCCGACCCAGAGTGTTTCATCATCTGCTTCACAAACCGAATTGATATCCTGCGATAGAAAAACGTATTTTAGACCTGACCCAAAACCATGACGTTCGATTTTTTGGGTATCGAAATGAAAGAAAAACAAGCCGCCGTTGGTGGCCAGCCACAATCCGCCTCTCCGGCTTTCTGCTACTGCCGTTATTTCATTGCTTCCAGCAGTGGTGCCTGCAAGGTTTGAAAGATCGTAATGGCTGAAATTACGAGAGGCTATGTCCTGCTTGTAAAATCCGTTGTAAGTAAGCACCCACAATATTTTGCGGCTGTCGCGAAAGAAACTGATGATGCCGACCGAATCGGGGATACCTTCAAAAGTAGTTTTCACCACTTCATTTTTTTGCGGATAGTACAGGTACCGACCTTCAGTTGTATTCATCATAAATTCTCCGGGACGGTTTTCAGTAAATGCAAAAACGGCATCCATTCCCGGAATGATGTTCTCATAACTAATCGAATTTACTGACAGATTTGACGGATCAAGCTCGTTGAGCCCGGAGTATTTACTTCCTGATCCCATTGTACAGAACCAGACTTTGCCATCACTTGTTTGCTGTAAATTGATTGCCCAACCTGGCGTTATGATTGAATTTTTCTCAAGCGATCCCCTCATCGATCTGAGTGCGGTGCGGTCGTCGTAACGGTACAATCCGTGTGCAACAGTACCGATCCACAAATTTCCGAATGAATCATACTGAAAACAATTTACGGAGGGGAGATCATTTGTGCCGTAAGCTTCTTTGCCGAAGTCATAGAATTTTCCTGAACTACGGTCATAATAAACGATCCCCCGGTTGGTTCCAACCCAAACTCCAGAGATTGAATCCGCATAAATGGCGGTAGTTATCACCTCTTCACGAGTGTCGTCCAGGTATTTACTTGCCTGGTATTCGTTGAACCTGCCTGAATGCGGGTCATATGAGAAAAATGAAGATTGATTGGTCGAATACCAGATGGTACCTTCCCGGTCGCTACTGATGATATTTCCAAACGTGACTTTGTCTGGAAGGATTCCCGGTGGTAAACCGATCCTGTGAAGGTGTTGTGCGGTATCAATCTTTAAAAGCCCGTTCTGGCTTGAAATCCAGATATTATCGAAAGGATCGGTAATTATGGAATAGATGTTCCGGATAGCCTCAATACCCGGAGAATCAAAACGTTTGAGCCTGTCTTCTGAAGGATCGTAATAAACAAGAGCATGCGAAGCCACCACATTCTGGGCTGATGCAATCCCGAAATAGATCCTTCCCTGGCTGTCGGAGGAAATTCCTGCCACACCTGTTTGCATCTGCTCGGTAAAACCGGTCAGCCCCTCATAGGAAAAATGGCGAAAGGCCTTTTTTAGTGGGTCGTACATATTGATGGTATTCATGCAGCCTATCCAGAGCTGTCCCTGATCATCTTCATGCAGCGAAAACGTAAGAATGCTGTTGATGGATTCGGGATTGTCGGGGTCGGAAAAAAAACGTTCAAATTCATAGCCGTCATATTTTACAAGGCCGTTCTGTGTGACCAGCCAGATATTGCCCAGCCGGTCGGGCAGGATGTTGTATATGATCGTACCGTCCAATCCTGGATGGTGATGGAGGTTGCTAACACTCAATTGCCCTGTTGAGGTGACCGGATTAGTTACCATACAGAGTATAAATCCTATGAAAACCAGATTTTTTTTCATAACTTATATTATGATTGTTGTAACGGAATAACTACGGTAAACTCTGAACCCCTGCCTTCAGTACTTGTAAACAACAACCCACCATCATGGCCTTTGGTAACAATATCGTAACTCATGCTTAATCCAAGTCCTGTTCCTTCCCCGGTGGGCTTGGTGGTAAAGAAGGGTTGAAAGATTTTATCCTTAATTTCCTTCGGGATACCTTGACCGTTGTCTTTTACCCGGATTTCAATTTTATTGTCGATTTTCTGCGTGGAAACAACGACAAGGGGTTTATATTCAGGAAATGATAAGGCATGCCTTGTTGCTTCAGCATGCATTTTATCCCAACATGCATTGAATGCATTGTTGATCAAATTCAACAACACCCTTCCGATATCCTGAGGAACCACCTTGACTTTTGGTAAATTTTCATCTGCCTCTAACCTAAAATCAGCATTGAACGATTTATCCTTTGCACGAAGTCCATGGTAAGCGAGCCTTAGATATTCATCTGCCAGGGCATTTATGTCCGTTTGTTGTTTTTCTCCCGTTCCGTTTCTGGAGTGCTCGAGCATGCTTTTTACGATGTTGCTGGCTCTTTTGCCGTGATGGCTGATCTTCCCGAGGTTCTGTAACAAGTCAGTAGCAATGGTTTTCACATCATCTGTGTTGCCCTTTTCCAGTTCTTCTTTAAGTTCTTCAATCAGGTCAGAACTCACTTCCGAAAAATTATTGACAAAATTGAGCGGATTTTGGATTTCGTGTGCGATACCGGCGGTGAGTTCACCAAGGGAAGCCATCTTTTCGGCATGGATAAGCTGGGTTTGGGTGGCTTTCAGATCGCCCAGTGCTTTTTCAACTTGCTCTTTTGCTTTCTCCAAAATAACAAAGTCCTGGTATCTGGCATAGGCAAATGAAAAGGCCTCTGCAAGGGATTTTACAAGATCGATCTTTTCTTGTTCCAGTTTTTCTTCATGCCCAACATACAGCATTCCCTGCGCAAACGGAATAAAATGCAGATGCAACGATTCTGGAGGTTTTTCGGCACCCTGATATTTTTCGGGGTTTTTAACCTGCCGAAGTTTCATCATTTCTTGTGTCCAGGCCAGAAATTCTTCTTTTTTCCAATGGGTTTGATACACATTTTTACGCTTCCAGCTTACTACGGTTTTCCTGGTCAGTTCACTCTGGTCAAAATCGAGGTCGAGGGCTGCCAAAGACTTGCCTTCCGGTGTTGTGAGGAAAACCTGAAGATGTTTTTTCTTTTCATCAATGATAAAAATCCCACAACGGAAAAATGGCACTTCGAGGGCTTTCAACTCATTCCAGATCAGCGGCGTGATTTGCTGCAGGTCCTCGGGTTTCCGCATGCTGGCAACCTGACCACGAATACGGTCCAATGTTGCCTGTTTAAGTGCTTCTTTTGTACGGGCTTCCGCACTTTTCAGGTCTTCGAAACGACGGTAAGCCAGATCGAACACGCCGGCAAAACGCCTCAGAATGGCGATGTCTTCTTCCGGTGGATTGGGGACTACTCCGGGTAAGGTGTAACCGATCTCACCGTGGGTGGTGCGGGCCATTACAAAAGTGAGTCCGCCCATATCGCGCACTTCATCCGGACCGGGGGCACTGTGGTCGATCTCCTGGAAACGTCCCAGCCTGATCATTTTATCGATGTAATCAGCCGCCACATCCGGTTCGAGGGCAAACACTGCGGTGGGTTCATCGGATTGCTCCCAGTCCATCATGTTTTTCAATCCATGAAAACCGCGGGGCAACTCCAGTACATTGCCGATGCGATCTCCTTCGGCATTGGTCAGTGCTTTTTCATATTTATCGGGCAACCAGCGCATGTGCCAGAAGTAGTGGGCTTCATGTCCAAGTTTAGTAAACTCGGCTTGCATTGTAACCACAATGTCGAGTAGTTCATAAGATTCCTGCATGGCGGTAACGTGTGCACGGATTCGTTCCAGCGAAAGTTCCAGTTGCGATTCCCTTGCCTGTGCTTCTGCATTTTTCAAATCTAGAAAACGGGTGTAAGTCTGTTCCAAAACTCCTGCAAATCGCCGGATAACCGTCCGCACTTCTTCATCCGGTGGTTGATGAAAGATGGTTGTTATGCTTCCGTGCTTGAAAAATGCATTGAAGTGATATTCGATCTCTGTGGTTTCCATTAACTTTTTTGCAATAACTTTTGGGATATTAACCGAAAACGATATTGCAGTATGGTAATCCTTTAAAGATTGACCCTTTAGGGTATAATAAAAATCCTGTTTTCCCAGTCGCCATTCTTCCGATCCCCGTGTGAAAATAGGATGGGCATTGGCTTGAATGACCCCTAACCTATAACTTGTCAAACCAGTTTCATTGCTTACGGCTCCCCAAATTTCCATTGATTTCCCGTCATCCTTTTGAATGACAAACCCGCACCGTTGAGGCAGGATACCCAGGTTTTGAAACTGTTCAAAGATAAGGGTTGAAGTTTCGGCAAGTTCATCACTTCTATGCATGGCCATCGTCCGGGAGCGCACCCGTTCTAGACCAGTTTCAATCAGTGCCTCCCGGGCCTGATGCTCCGCCTGTAGCATATCGTTGTATCGTTTGTAAGCAAATGTAAAGACATTGCTGAATCGGGCCAATACGGTTTTTTCCTCGTCGCTCAATACGCCAAAATTGGAAATTCCAATAGCCCCATTTCCGAAGGAATAGAGATTGTAAGTAAGTACATCAATTTTATCCAATCTTGGATCCGGCGCCTCACCGTTTTTTATCCTCATTTTTTTCAAATCTTCCAGTTCTTTGCCTTCAAGAATGAGCTCAAAAAAATCGTTGGTTGTGGTGGCCATCTTTTTAAACTGTCCTTCTAAAGTGGGGTCATCGTGATACGACATTTGCGTAATGGTACCCGACATTTCATGGGAATAGTCGTAATCGGTAAAGGTATCGGCGTTGCCGTTTTTTATGTCGATGAGGGCATTGCGGATGTTGGTAAAACCAAGCTCCAGCAACTGCTCATACAACACTTGCGCTACCTGCAGCATTTCATCCGATTTCTGTAAACTAAGCGCCACACTTCTTACCTTTTCGAGGGAGGCTTCAATCCTGGCTTCTCGTGCCTGTGCTTCTGCTTTTTCCAGGTCGAGGAAACGAGTGTATGTAAGATCAAACACCGCAGCAAACCGCTCCAACAATTGCAGTGTACCTGCTGATGCTGGTTTCTCGTCGGAAAAACTCAGCAGCCCTTTCGAAAAAGTGGCGGCATTCACCACCCAGATTCCATCCTTGATATCTGTGGGATAGATCTTTTTACCGAGAAATTTATTCCGCCATTTATTGTATTTCTGCAGTTCCTCATTCCTGACCTCCACAATGATGGATTTTTCATTCCTTTTCCATGCCTGGTAGATTTTGCTCATTGCAAAAGGCTCATCGATGGGAACCGGCAGAGTTTTAAACTGATTGCCTCTTATGGAAGCCGAAGTTTCGATAATGCCGTTTTCTTCATCAAAAATCCCTATAGTGATCTGGTCGATCTCCTCACCCAGCCTTTTGAGTTGTTCCGACAGCACAAACATGGTTTCGGCCAGCTCTTCACTTTTCTGCATGGCCATAGTGCGGGCGCGCACCCGTTCCAGTGCCAGTTGGATTTCGGATTCGCGTGCCTGTTCCTCTGCTTTTTGTAAATCGAGGAAGCGGGTGTAGGTTTGTTCAAAAACTTTTGCAAAGCGTTGGAGTATTTCTGATTTTTCTTTATCCACGGGAGTCTGCCCGATCACTTCCAGCACGCCGTATTTCATAAATGCGTTTGACATGTATAGATGGGGAACTTTCCGCATTTCCTGTTTTACTTCTTCCGGGAGGTATTTCAGTCCGGTGTGATTGAAAGTGAGATCGTCAAATTGTTTTTTCTTTTGGCCTTTATATTCCTGCACCTGGAAAGGTATTTGCTGATCGACCCCATCAATAAAGACTTTCACAAAGGGATTGTCCTTCAGTTTTTTGTCACGATAATGGATGACATAACTTGCCGGCAGAATAGATTCTTCAAAGCCCGTACCCCACCATTCCACGATTCCCGATTTTTTATCCAGTAAAGAGATGGCAAACTGCCGGATATCAAAATCAAGTTTTCCCATTTCCTCATACAATACCGCCACAACCTTTCTGAGTTCATCGCTGTGCTGCATGCCCATGGTGCGGCTTCGTAATCGCTCAAGCCCTGCTTCAATCTGTGCTTCTCTTGTCTGAGCTTCGGCTTTTTTCAGGTCGAGAAAACGGGTGTATGCCTGATCAAACACCCTGGCAAAACGAGGAAATATAAAGTCTTCGTTAAATGGCTTCACTGAAGAAACAAGGAGGTAACCATGACTGAATGATGCCCCGTAATCAATTTCCCATTCAGGGATCTTTACTTCTATACCTTTATCAGACATTTCTTTCATGCCGGCTTTCACTGTTGGGAGTTCAAACATCAATTCGAAATGCTTAGCAATATAATCTTCAGGTATTTCGATCGAAAAAAGTTTTTCGCCCGCTTTCCATTGATCATACCTGTACCGATGAATGTAGTCCAGGTCCACCGGAACAAGGAAAGGAGTCAGCATTTCACCTTCTCCCATGCTGTGCCATTGTTCAACCATGTTTTCATGTTTATCACACAGCACAATACCAAAGGCGAATAAATCCCCACCCAAAATTTTCATTTGTTCTAATAAAACAGCTGCTACATTGGAAAGTTCTTCGCTGGAATGCATGGCCATCGACCTGGCCCGGACCCGTTCAAGTGCCAGTTCAATTTCGGCTTCGCGTGTTTGAGCTTCCGCTTTTTTAAGGTCGGAGAAACGAGTATATGCGAAAGAAAATACAGCTGTTGCCCGCCTCAACAGATCCCAGCTTTCAGCTGATATATCGCCGGGTGAAGCAGCACCCATGTATCCGTTATTGAATTTGTATAAATGATAAGTGCGTTCAGGGATTGTTTCTCCATAGAAACCCTCCGCCGAGAATAAACCGGATTTTTCCGCGCAATGGGTAATCCATTCAACGCGGTTTTCACCCAGCATCACAATGGATGTTGCTGGTTTGTCTGAATGATAAAATTCGTGCATTTGCCTGCCAACCCAGGTGTCGTTCAGGTCGAGGATCATGTGGTCGGAAATCAATTTGTTTTCGTCATTTCGATCCTGTATTGAAAACCAGCATTCTGTTTTGCCGGTGTTTTCATTGTGGATGTAAATAGAACTGGTTTCCAGTTCTTCGATGCCCAGTAATCCCATTTCCTTCCGCAACAACAGGGTAACCTCAACCAGTTCATCGGCCTTGTGCATAGCCATCGCCCGCGCCCTGACTCTTTCGAGGGCAGCCTCAATCCGGGCTTCACGGGCTTGTGCTTCAGCCTGCTGAATGTCAGTAAACCGCTGGTAGGCCAGTTTAAAAGCCAGATGAAAACGTTTGAAAATTTCGAGGTCGCCATCAGAAATAGCCTGGTAAGTGGTCAGGCCAAGGCCACCCTGTCCGATGGAGTAGAAATAATAAAAGATTTCATTTACGTTATCAAGGTTCGGATCGGGGAACTGCTTGTAATCCTTTCTCCACTCCCTGAATTTTTGCAATTCATCACCCTTGATGCTACCAATAAAAAAGGCGTCGGCTGATTTCTGCATTTCTGTAACCAGGGCTTGAGACGCCGGGTTATTTTCATATCCGGTTTCTTCAAACACCGTTTTTCTGTAAGCCGTGAAGTACTGATAATTAGCATAATTCCTTCTCTTTTCTTCAATAATGGCCACCTGCACATTGCGGATGTTTTTCACATTCAATGCTTCCAGTTGCTCTGAAATGGTTTGGCAAACATCGAGCAGGTCATCCGGTTTTTGCATGCTCATGGCCATGGCGCGCACACGCTCCAGGGCGGCTTCGATTTCCAGTTCGCGGTTCTTTACTATAAGTTCGGCGGTTGTCTGGTCAAGTAAGTTTTTGAGTTCTTTATTTTTCTTTGCTAAGTCCATTCACTTATTTAGTTTATAGGTAATTGAACTATAAATTCAGTTCCTTCGCCTTTTTCAGATTTCACAGTTAATTTCCCGCTATGCCCATTTATGACAATGTCATAACTCAAACTCAATCCCAATCCGGTGCCCTGCCCGGTTGGTTTGGTGGTGAAGAAGGGCTGGAAGATTTTGTCTTTGATTTCATCGGGAATACCGGGGCCGTTGTCTTTAATAGCTATTAGCTGTTGGCTATTAGCTGTTAGCCGGGTTGTAACAGTTACAGCAGGTTTGTATCCGGGTTCCCCTTTTTTACTTCGCTCGTTTACTGCGAAAAATGCATTATTGATCAGATTCAATAAGACCCGCCCTATATCTTGAGGAACCACATTTATCTTAGGTAGATCGGGATCGGCTTCCAGATTAAAATCTGCATGGAATGATTTATCCTTAGCACGCAAGCCATGATAACTCAACCGCAGGTATTCATCTGCCAGTAGGTTGAGGTCGGTAGGTTCTTTTTGTCCTGAACTTGTGCGGCTGTGCTGGAGCATGCCTTTTACAATGGCATCTGCACGTTTGCCGTGGTGGCTGATCATTTCTTCGTTTTGCTCCAGGTCGCCGGCAATTTCTTTAACTTCTTCCAGGTTTCCGTTTGCAAGCTCTTCTTTCAATTCAATAATCAATTCTCGGTTAACTTCAGAAAAGTTATTGACGAAATTCAGCGGGTTCTGTATCTCATGGGCAATGCCGGCGGTAAGCTCTCCAAGGGAGGCCATTTTTTCGGATTGGATGAGCTGTGCCTGGGTATTCTTAAGTTGGTTATACGCCTGCTCTGCTGCATTTTTTTGGGTTTCCACTTCAAGTTTCTGCTGTTTTAACTGGACATTTGCCTTTTTCCGCTGCCTGTTGTTCCTGTAAAGGAAAACAGTAAGAGCAAGAATGCCGGCGAGTCCTGCAAGGAGCAAGTAAATCTTCACCCGGGTCCGGTATTTGACTTTTTCTGCAAGCAGTTCCCTCGCAAGAATCTGTTGGTTATTTTCTACATTCTCAAATTGCCGGATTCTTTCTGCATTTGTGGTTCTCTTGATGACATCAACCAGGAAAATCAGGTACTTATTCAAGCTGTCAATCTGAGAATTATTTTTATAGAAACCAACAATCTGCTCCAATGCCGCAACCTCTATATCCGGATAACTTCCCTTAACCGCATGTTTCCATGATTTCCTGGCGTAATAAATTGCCGAATCCTCGAGGGAATTCCTCATGAAATAGAGCGATAGTTTATAATATGTCCAGCCAATGTCCCTGAAATCCCCAAGACGTAAGTTGGTCCGTAACCCAAGACGTAAGTATTTGATCTCATTCTCATAATCGCCTTTATTGAAATAAGCCCATGCAATTGCCTCCTGCACCGGTCCCAGTGTTTTGAAATTATTCAGTTCAGCACCCTGCTGGTAAGCTTTTTTAAGGTAGAACAGGGCTGTATCAGGTGTATCAATATTCTTTAATCCTTTCCAAATTATCGGTGGAATAGCCAGATCAGGGGCATTGATCCGGTGGGCAATTTCATATACCTTGTTAATTGCTGAATCCACTTCTTTTTTGTCAGTAATCCAGTAAAGCAGCCAGTAACTTAATAAAGAATTTCCAAGTACCCATTGGCTATATTGTTCATAGGAAGTGAGGTTACCCGGAACATCCATCATTCGCAGGTATCGTGAGGGCAGCACTTTATTGTTTTTTTTCTCTTTCTCAATCAGCCTTTTAGCTTCAACGATGATCTCAAGCGCCCTAGGGTAATTACCGATCATGGTATAATTCCTGGATTCGATTTGTAATCCGTCAGCTACGTTGATCTCATAATCCAGTTTTTTAGCCAGTCTGGTATATTCGGAAACATATTTCAACGTGCTGTCACTATTAATGAATGACCACTCGAAAGAAATATTACGGAACAATACCAGTTTCAATGTATCGTTTTTGGCATTTCTCAGGGCATCATTAAGACTGTCAAGGATTTTCGTTTGTCCTAAGGCATGGCCGAACAACAGCAAGGTTAGTGTGATCAATATAAGTTTTTTCATACCCGTGATCCGATAGGTAATAAAATAGTGAATTTTGTCGCCTGACCCTGTTTTGACTCCATGCTCAATGACCCTTCATGCCCTTTCGTAACGATGTCATAACTCAAACTCAACCCCAGGCCAGTTCCCTGCCCGGTGGGTTTTGTGGTGAAAAAGGGCTG
>JAFGBL010000119.1 GCA_016933115.1 Bacteroidales bacterium
ATTTTATTGATATCGGAGCCGTTTCCACACGGCCGGGGTCAGAACCTATTTCGGAAAATGCAGAACTTCATAAGTTGACCTCTGCCATAGAAATGATCAGAGAAAAATTTCCGGAAGCCATCTTATCGGCCGATACTTACCGCAGCAAAGTTGCCGAAGAAGCAATCAATGCTGGGGCTTCGGTCATCAATGACATTTCAGGCGGTACTTTTGACGAAAAAATGTTTGATGTTATCGCAAAATATAAGACTCCCTACATCATGATGCATATCCGGGGAACGCCTCAAAATATGCAACGGAATCCGGTTTATCTGGATGTATTTTCCGAGATCAAAGAATTCTTTCAAAGGCAGATCCGCCAATTAGCAACTTTAGGCGCTGAAGATAATATCGTTTTGGATCCCGGATTCGGTTTTGGCAAAACGGCTCAACATAATTATGAATTGCTCGAAAAACTGGCTGGATTCAAAACCCTGGGATTTCCGGTAATGGCCGGAATATCAAGGAAATCAATGATCAATAAAATCCTGGGGACTGCACCAAAAAATGCTTTGAACGGTACAACTACCCTGAATACCATTGCCTTGCTCAACGGAGCCGATATCCTCAGGGTTCACGACGTTAAGGAAGCAATCCAGGTGGTCAAGCTGGTAACTTATTACAAACAAATTGAAAACAAATTTTTCTCCAATCATGAATAAATATATTTCTATTTTCCTGGTTCTTATTATTTCGGTTTTATTCAACAATGCAATAGCACAGAAATCGGAAACCTTACTCGATCATTATGTAAACGAATACCGGACATTCAAGGAATTCATTGCCAAAAGCATGGAGTTTAAAGGTGATACCAACATCGATGTAAAATTTTATTACCTGGATATTTTTATCGGCATTGAATCTCCATTTATTTCAGGAAATGTAACATGCATTTTTGAACCTGTGACTGAAAACCTCGAAACCATCCGGTTTGACCTGAACCGCTCCCTAACGGTTGACAGCATCACGGCACCTTGTGAATCGTTTTACCAGGACGGAGATGAAATTGTCATCAATCTCGATGATACTTATAATCCTGGTGATCAGCTTGAAATAAAAACTTTTTATCATGGCATTCCTGTGCTTGCAGGTGGCTATAAAGGCCTGTGATACGAGCACCACGACGGGAACCAGCCCATTATTGCCACCTTATCAACACCCTACCTGGCCCATTACTGGTATCCGTGCAAGGATGGCCCGCAGGATAAAGCCGATTCTGTTTTTGTGGATATAACGATTCCCGATACGGTTATTATGGGCAACGAAGTGATCGCTGTGTCCAACGGACTACTGGTGAATACAATCGATAACGGCGACACCAAGACATTTCAATGGAGACACCGGTATCCCATTGTGACTTACTATGTGATGGCGGCCGTTTCCAATTTCGTTCACTTCCAGGATATGTTCAACGGCACTTCGGGAGAGTCATTCCCACTCGATTACTATGTATTTGAAGATGACCTTGGTATTTCACAACAAGGTGTAGTGGATATGCCTGAGGCTATTCAGTTTTATTCTGATGTTTTTGGACTTTACCCATTCCGAAATGAAAAGTACGGCATGACCCAATTGGGCTTCTATGGAGCCATTGAAAACCAAACCAACACCATCACCAACAACATGTCACCTTCCTGGTTCGACGTTTCGGTGCATGAACTGGCTCACATGTGGTTCGGCGATATGATCACCTGCGCCGACTGGCACCATGGCTGGCTGAATGAGGGATTTGCCACCTACGCGGAAGCATTGTGGGCTGAACATGAAAATGGGCCGAACGGCTATTTTAACAACATGGCCGGAAATGAATACTGGCAGGGCGGCACGCTTTACCTGCAAAATGCACAGGACACTTTTAATATTTTTCAATCCATTATCTATTCCAAAGGAGCCTATGTATTGCATATGCTGAGAGGCGTTTTGGGTGATGAAATGTTTTTTGAAGGGGTACTTGATTACGCCCAAAATCCGGAATTCATTTATAAAAACGCCAGCACAGAAGACCTCCAAAATGTATTTGAAACCGTTTCAGGGATGGAATTGGAGTTCTTTTTCGATCAGTGGGTTTTTGACGAATATTTCCCGATTTACCGGTACAATTATGCGCAGAATTCGGGCAACTCTTTGTACATGACCATTTACCAGGCGCAGGAAGAACTTTACAACCGGCGGCCGGTGTTTGAAATGCCGGTTCGTCTGTTAATACATTTCCAGGATGGAAGCGATACCCTGGTCACGGTCTGGAATGACCAACAAACACAGAGCTTTGGATTTGATTTCGAAATGCAAGTTACCGGTTTGGAATTTGATCCTGAAAAATGGATCTTGCGGCAGGCACAGTTTGATCCGGGGATCCAGGTGGGTGAAAATGAACTTATCCCAATCACTAAGGCAGTGACTATATATCCGAATCCAACCGGCAATTTTATTGAATTGACTTTAAACAGGCCAACTGAATCGTGGCAATTTGAGTTGATGGGTGTTAATGGTGAACTAATTGAAACTCAAGTGTACAAAAAACAATCAGTAAAAATTGATTTGAGTAGGTTTCCTGGGGGATTATATTTTGTAAAAGTGATAACGGATCATCAATTTACAATTGTCAAAATTGTCAAAACATCGGATTAAACAAAACAGTAGGTTAGAAATACTATTCCGGGTACTCGATCCGAAGGTGGTAAATATTCAATAGTTTCTTTTTAAAAACCTTTTTAATACTCCGGATATCCCGGAAAGTAATATCTGCATTGTCGAACTGGTGGCTGGCAATCTGCTTGTCGATCAAATTTTCAACCAGTTTGCTGATCGCTTCCTCATCCGGTTTTTTCAGGCTGCGGGTTGCAGCTTCCACAGCATCGGCCATCATCAGCACGGCCGTTTCCTTTGAATAGGGTTCAGGCCCCGGATAGGTGTAAATTTCAGGATCAATTTCTTCACCAGGATTTTCCTGTTTGGCAAGGGTGTAAAAATATTCAGCTTTTTTTGTACCGTGATGGGTTCGGATAAAATCAATGATCTGCTCTGGCAATTTATATTTTTTTGCTTTTTGAACGCCTTGCAGAACATGATCGACAATGATCTGGGCACTTTCCTCGCGGGTAAGCTCGTCATGGGGATTTAACCCGGTCGTTTGGTTTTCAATGAAATATAAAGGCCCATCAATTTTTCCAATATCGTGGTACATGGCCCCGGTTCTGACCAATAAGGGATTTCCCCCAATTTCATAAATGGCCTCTTCGGCCAGGTTGGCCATTTGCATGCTGTGCTGGAATGTCCCCGGTGCTTTGAGTGCCAGTTCACGGAGCACTTTATTATTTGTATTGCTAAGTTCCAGCAAAGTTACATCTGTGATCAGGCCAAAGATTTTCTCAAAAATATAGATCAGCGGGTAGCTGAAGAGGGTCAGGATTGCGCTACCGGCAAACAGTGCAAAATAAATGTAATTCATTTCCTCCAGGGTTCCCTCCTTGATCAGGGTCATACCGGCGTAAATTACGGAATAGGTTAGAAAGATCATCAGGGACGTAAGGAAAAACTGCGAACGGCGCTCCAGTTTAACGATGCTTAATATGGTAACGATTCCGGCAAAAAGCTGGAGAAAAACAAATTCATAGCTGTTGGGAACCAGAAACCCGGTAATGGTAATGGTGATCAGGTGTGAAAACAAAGCCAGCCGGGTATCGGTGAATACGCCAACGATGATCGGGATGAGACAGACCGGTATTAAATATACATATTGCGGGCTGTACCGGATAACCAGGCTGGTTATAAAAACCATGAACAGGATAAGGATGAGCAAAAGAACAATTTTCTTGTCCTCTTCAAATATCTCCTTCCTGAAAAACAACAGAAACAGGAAAAGTGAAACCATGGAAACCGACAAAAGGATGATTTGCCCGACAAGAATTCCTGCATATTTAAACGATGATCCCAGCTTGGCTTCGTATTCCCTCCGCAATGATTCAAGTATCTGGTATTGCCCTGCACTTACTATTTCACCCCTTGAAATGACAATTTCACCCGATTGAACCATATCTCTTGTCAATGATATTTTATCGAGCAGTCCTTGTTTTTCCATTTGGGTGGTTTGAATATCATATTTAATGTTTCTGACCAGGTTGTCCTCCAGTACAGACAAAACCAATTCCCGGTCGATTTGGTTGTACTTCTCAACCATGCTTCGGAAAACTTTATCCGCTGATTGAATGGTATAAAAATCGGATAGTTTTTTTTCTTCAGCGATATTCTCCGAAATCAGAACGATCTTATAATCACCTTGTTTATCGGCAATATCCGGTATGGTTTCAATGACTCCACAGTTCATAACCGAATCGAGTATGGAAAGGCAGGCATTGAGCGAATTTTCTTTTTTACGGATGTTTTTTGTCGGTTCTCCATACTTTTTTTCCCACCTCGAATCAAATTCGTCCGCCAGCTTTAAACGCTGGCTCTCACTGATGGCGGGATCCTGTTTAAAATACAGTTTCAGGTCCTTTAAAACCTCTTTTTTTTCAGCTTCCAGTTCCTGTTCCGATTTCAAAATGGCAAAATCAAAGGGTGCGATCAAATCTTCATGCATCCAGGGTTTGCCTTTCGAAAATTCGTATTTAAACCTGCCTTCTTTCGGAAAAATCAGAACCAGGATAATGATGCTGAAAAGTAATAAAAAGATTTTGGTAATTTCAGAATAATGGTTGCGCAAGTATGAAAAAAACCTGTTCATGAATATAACTTTGGATTTACGAAAATAGACAAATTTGAAATATACCGGTTTAAATCATTGGATGCTAACCCAAATTAAAATCGGTTTATTTATTTATTCACCTGGTTCAAAAAACCGGCTATTCCTTCGTAACCGATTAAGTATGCCTTTACTGAACCAATTATAATTTTAGCTTCGACCATGATTGGAATTTTGTACCTATCATCGGTTACCCAAACATATAAGTCCTCTCCCCCTTTAAAAATGGTTCCTTCCACCAACATCGCGCTGAATTTAATGCAGTTGTATTTTATACCGTCCCGGTTTTTATATTTTTCCCGGCCCAGGTAACGGATGTACAATTCAAAGATTTCCCCGTCAATAATGAACCATATCGGAACGGTGTCTCCAATTTTCATTCCGTCAAAATCCAAATTTCGGGCATAGTAAATCGCAGTCAGGACATCAAAAGTGCAGGGTTTGATTTCCAGGGTGTCAACGGTCAACGGTTTATCCGAATGGCTAATGGACGACTTTACTTTCCCGTTATCAAAATCGAAATCATACCGGTTATTTACCTCATATCCCCCTTCATAGGTATCGCGAATGAAACTGATTGGCTGAAATGCTGCCGTATCAACATAGGATTGGTAGCGGTCGCGAACCTTGAAAATCCAATCGTAAAAGCTGTATGATTTACCAAAACTATCGAAGTAATAACAAAACTTACCATCCCTGGTCACCGTATCGGCTTTAAAATACACTTCCCCGGCATCAACCCAAAGAAAACCCCAGTTGTAGGCTACTTCGTAATGAATGGTTTCGCCCGGTTCAAAAACGGGTGGGCGATCGATACACTGAGCACTAATCCGGTTGGAAAAGATCAGGAAGCAAAAATACAGCACAAAAAACCTTATCAATATTTTTCCGGTAAAAGTAAGGAAACTTCGAGTTTTATCTTAAAAACCGAATTAAAAAGGTATGCCACCGCATTAATATTATGTTAAAGAAACTTTTCGGCAAAATATAAATATGATTTATTCCCTATATATATGTATTTTTTTTATTTATCTTTACCCCAATAATAACCTGATCAACATAAAATTGAGAATTTCTTAATTCATTTTTAACTAAACACAGACATTATGAAAATCATTTTAAATGTTGTTATCTGGGGAGGTATGTCGCTAGCCATCGTCCTCATGATTATGGGATACATCGACTTTTACCACGGCGGTAATTATTTTGGCTTATCGCATTCCTCAACCTTTTTCACCATTGTAAACACGGTTTTGCTGTGGGTGGTCATTGCCAAGTTTTTTTATTCGGATTGGACGAAAAAGAAGGCTTGAAATCAATCAAGCATTTTAATGTTCCAGGAATTGTAAAGATTTATTAGGAATGGTATATTATTTTAATCACTGCAAGCAGCGGGGAATATGACCCTGAGATCCCGATACACTGCGTTATCGGGATCAGTTCGACTTTGTTATTTCAGTTCACTATCG
>JAFGBL010000120.1 GCA_016933115.1 Bacteroidales bacterium
ACCGAGGTTCATGGGGCGATTTTAAATCCGGTTCCGGAGGGTTTGGCGGCTTCGGTGGTGGAGGAGGCGGTTTTGGCGGTTTCGGTGGCGGCAGCTTCGGCGGTGGCGGAGCCAGCGGCAGTTGGTAAAAGAAAGAAAAACTATAATAAAAAATATATTTCCTTGTGACTCTTGCTGTTATTCTCGGCGTAATTTTTATTTTTTTATTCTCTACATTATTCCCAAAGGAAGCAAAACCATTTCATCCTCCGGTAAATCAATGGAACATAAAGACTGGTGGCCATTTATTGACAGCAGTCCGGGTTCCTGGGATCAATTTCATTCCGGGGCCGGCAATTTCAGTCATCATGATATGGGTGGTGGTGGTGGAAGCAGCGGGAATTGGTAAAACATTATTCATTTCAAAATTTCATTGGATTTAATCAAATTATCACCTATTTTTGAAAGACGTTATTCAAAAAAAGATGTCAAACCCTAAATTTCTTTACTATGAGTCGATTGTTTTTAATTTTATTTCTGGTTGTTTGTTTTGCATTTAGCGGGAATGTCTATGGTTGGTCTAACCCTGCCGCATTAACCAATTCCTTAACCGACAATACCCAGGCAATTATTCGGAAAGTCACCTTTATCGAGGGAGAGTCGTTTTATATGTTTTGGATTAAATCCACAGGACCTGAATCTTCAGGTATTTATGCAAAAGATGTATATGGAGCGGTAGATGAAACCCCGGTCATTGAAATTTCCGATCATATCTACAGAAATCCGTGGCTGATCAACTTGCAGGATTACTGGTGGACTTCGGATTATTATTTTATCCTGTTTTATGAGAGTAACCAGACTGGCAATTTCGATATATACTATATTTTGTATGGCCCTGAAGGACTATCCGATCCACAAATTCTGGCAGATTCTCCTGACAATGAAAATCATTTCAGAAGCTCGAATTATGGAAAAATGGTGTGGGAGGCAAATGGTCAAATCCTTTTTGCTGAAATGGATGGGGAGATCAATTTTACTGAACCAGAAATTTTTGCCGATTTTGATTGTAGTGAACCGGAAATATTGGTAAGTGAAGCTTGGGGCAGTGAACAGTATGTTGCCTGGAAGCAAACTATATTTGATGGGGAACTGGTATACTTTAGCAAATGGGATTCTTTTTCCGGTACCTGGTCCGAACCTGAGGAGATTGCTAACGCTTACGAGATTTCTTCTTTAAAATTTGGAAATAATATTTTTGTGCCTGTTGTACCATTTTTGTTTTGGGATAACATAGATATAAATGGTAATTCAGTGATTCGTGGTTACGATTTTGAAAGCGAAGATTACTTTGAACCTGATTTTACAAGGTACGGGAATTTCAATCCTGCAGCATTTATCTCTTTCATTCCCCTCAAATTTTATTATGATCAAACATTTCTTGCTTTTGAAAATATAGTTGACGGTCATAGCGATATTTTTGTGAATCCTGATGAATCGCTTGGGCCTGACAGTACGAACTATGTGAATTTAACCGATACCATTACCGAAGATAAAAATCCGGGTTTTCACCTGGGACAGGTTGTAAGCACCTATTTTAATGATCTATTCCTGGTGTGGGAAAAAGAGATCAACGGTCACGTGCAGTTATTTTATTCAAAAACATTGGTTGGAGGAACAGGGATTGAAGAAAAGAAGGCTCAGGTTCCCATTGACAACATCAACATCTATCCCATTCCCTTTTCGGATGAACTCAACATTTCATTTTCAATTCGTGAAAAATCTGAACTTAATCTTGATTTACTCTATAATTCCGGTAGATCAATCGAAAACATCACAAATAATGTTTATTCAAAAGGAGACTACATCATCGAATGGAATTCATCCAATTCTGTAGCCCATTTGCAGCCAGGTATTTATTTTATCCGCTTTGAGATGGATCAGGTTAGCTGGTTGGAGAAGGTAGTTCTTTTGCAGAAATTGTAAAAATGTTATTATAGAAAATATGTTTTTAAATTTAATACATTCTTATTGTTTAATTTTTAAGACAACGCACACTTAATCCTGAAATACTGTCATAGTAATAATGTATTACAAGCCCAGCATGTTGGTGCGATAATTCCATTGTAACTGGATTCCACGGTTCATATGGGAAAAAGGTAGATGTATAAAACATAGCATTTAAACGTAATCCATGGTAAAAATTAGTAACACTATTAATCCATCCTCCACCTGGAAGAGCAGTAAATCCGCTTTCATTTGTTGCACCATAATTTGGACCCATCCAATGTGTGGTACCAATTTCTTTCATTTTTCCGCCACTATTATATCCAAGAAAATCATCAATTATCCGACACTCATTTTCAGTTGGAATATGCCATTCTTCGGGGCAAATTCCCTGGGCTCCTTCCATAGATGTATATTTCATCATTTCATCCCAAATATATAATCCCCCATAAATATTACAATTTGATAAATCATTGTTATAACAATATCTTTCAATGATACCATTATCGGTTTGTGTAGAATCGACACTGCTTATATAAGTGCCCACATTTAAATTTTTTGCCATCCAGCATTGTTCGCCAATAAGAACAGTACCATAAATTTGACCATCTCTCGTATCATAAAGGGAATCTCCACAATTAAATAAAGTTCTAAAATTCCATACAGGGCCTACAGTAGTATTTTCATGGTCGTCCATTGCTACTATTTTCCAGTAATAAGTGACCCCTTTTATCAATGTTCCCAGATTATAATGAAATTCAGAAATACCAGAATCAATCAGGGGTGGATTAGTATTATATCCAAAATAAACATCAAAAGTAATTGGATCAATATCCAAATCCACACAATTCCATGTTAATGTAATGTCAATAGGTTGATCATTCGAACCATTTGGTGGTGTGGGATTTGCCGGCACAGAAGGCGGCTCATTGGTTTTGACGCAACGGAGGCTAAATCCTTTGTTTGTGACGTCTGCGGTTCGATACACTCCATTATAATTATTGTCAATAAAACGATGCCAGGCAGGAGTTCCAGGGTGGGAGGATGTCCAGAAGAAGGCCTGGTCATAGAGTGCATAAAATGCACCATTTGTATTCCTGAATCCACCTGGCAATGCAGTAAATTTATAATAGTTTGATCCATTATAGCCCCAGCCGCTGTTTGATTTTAAGTTTAATCCGGCATCTATACCCCTAAAATCATTTTCTCGGTCCCACTCTGCATCAGGATATCCGTATTGGCTGTCAACCGCCCCTTCCAGTTCTTTCCACTCTTCGTCGGATGGGATATGCCATACATCCATACAAATCCCTTGTGTCCCTTCTGTGGTCGTATATTGCATCATTTCATTCCATTGGTACAATCCACCATATGTATTGCAATAACTCGCTGTATTGGCATAACAATATTTTTCAATATAACCGTTGTTACTCTGATTCGCCCCTCCAATAATTTGAGTTCCGATATTCAGGTTTTCCTGCATCCAGCATTGGTCACCAATCAAAACCGTATTGTATGAATGGCCATCTCGTGGATCAACTATCGGACAGCCACAAGCCCAAACGACAGTATAAAAGTTCCAAACGGGTCCTTCGATAAAGTTACCGTGGTTATCGTAGACACAGACCTTCCAGTAGTATAGGGTGTTGCATTCCAGGGCAGAAACATTGTATGTTAATAATGATAAGCCCGTTGCTTTCAAAGGGGGTTCTGCTTCAGTACCAAAATAAAGGTCGAATGCGAGTGCATCACCGTCCGGATCAGAACATGACCAAAATAAATCAATATTTAAAGTTTGATCTGTTGCACCAGAATTCGGTGAAGGACTATGTGGTATTTCAGGGGGTAGGTTGGATTTAAGACAACGGACTGAAAAACCTCCGTGTTTGTCATATATAGTACGACCAATTTCGGCTTTATCATAGTTCAGTTGCCGGTACCATGCAGCGGTATCATTTTCCGAAGAAGACCACCATAAACCACTGTTTTTAAATTGGTAGAAAGCTACACCGGTGTAATACCGGTATCCTCCTCCAAAAGCCGTAAATCCACTGCTATTGGTGGCTCCTGTATTCGGGGAATTCCAGTGGGTATAGCCTGTCTCTTTCAGCTTACCACCACCGTCAACACCGCGCCAACTTGTGCTACTGCAGGTGATCGAAGGATCAAGGTGTTGCTCTAAGATACACCAATCGTTATCCGATGGAAGATACCATCCACCCGTCGGACAAATACCCTCTAATCCCGGAATCGTTGAATATTTCATTACTTCATCCCATTGGTATAAACCGCCGTATTCATCACAATAGGATTCATTGTTACTAAAACAATATTTTTCGAGTATGTCATTGTCAATTTGGTCGATGCTTCCATCAATTCTTAATCCGATATTCAAGTTCTCCGCCATCCAGCACTGATCCCCGATGAGCACGGTTGTATAAGTCTGATCATCCCGAAAATCCGTGAGTAGCTCCCCGCATACAAATGCTCCTGGTACCCAGGATTCCAATCCCATGTTTACAAACCAGATGTCGTCTTTATCAGGATTGTTGATTTGCAGGTCAAGGTTCCAGTCACCGGGTACATAACCTGTTTTTCCAGCTTCAGGGGTCCAGCATACATCCTTATCAGTTGTTTCGATAATTCCATTCGCATCACAATCACCGCCAATCATGCCGAAAAGACCGGGTGCTAATTCCTTTTGTCCTTCAAGATATGCTTTGGATAAATCATCGGTAAAATCATATCCATATCCGGCAGGTGCCCACTCAGTCAATGGCGTATTCGATAAAATAGCCAGATGATTACGGTGATAGACGACAACGTACATGTTGGTTATAGGGGGCGCATATATCCATATTCGTGAAAGTCCATCAACCTCTGTTACCGTTCCATCCTGCAGCAGTAATCCGGCACGTCGGTATACTATTGTTTCGGGTAACGCACTTTCCGGACCATATGGTGTCCGCCTGAATTCAAGCAATACCCAATCTACAACATCTGTTTCAGGGCTCACTTGCAGTGTTTCCGTCCCATTATAATTCCAGGGAGGTACGTTGTAAGGTTGATTTATCGGCAATTGTCCGTGATCAAAGATATTTGTTTTCATTTCAACGCCGTTGATAGGCCCTTCCATAAATACTCTTAGATAACAACTATAATTGTCAGCCTTTGGAAGAGTATCGGTTTTTATTTGTTGATTTTGCCCAATGGAGGTCGAATAAATTGAAAACAAAAGAGCAAATGAGAACAGAGAGAAAAGGTTGGTTTTTTTCATATTAGAATTAATTAAGGTTCGATTAATTTCCCGCTTTTTGAATAGAGTGTTGCAATATATAAAAAAAATGTCTATTTGTCAAGTTTTTTAACTTTTGGTTTTACAGGGTTGGATTGAGGATTATTAGAACAATTTCATAACTGTAATTGACTTTTTCCAATTTTCTGACTATTTTTATGTCTTCCATAATTTAAAAGCCAACCATATGAAAACGACCTTATTACTTACCAATTTTTCTGAAACCGCCAGGAAGGCGATTACAAATTATTTGAAGATTTTTTATGAACTGGATGGAGAAGATGCCCGGTTTATATTGTTTAATGCCTGGTCGCAGCCAAAAGCCGGGAGGTTCCAGATGATCAACCTGGATGAGACCCTGTCGGATTTCTCCCGACAGGATTTGAAAACAGAGCTTGACAAAATTAAAAAGAGCTTAAATGAAAAAGATATAAAAATTGAACTTGAAAGCAGAAAAGGTGATTTGGTTTCCCTGATTCAGGATTTTGCCGAAAATGTACCCATCGACCTTGTGGTAATGGGAACCAAAGGTTCAAGCATTTGGCACGAAGTACTTGTGGGATCTACTACCAGCCGGGTCGTCAGGTTAATTGATACCCCTGTACTCGTTATCCCCGAACTTGTTGATTTTAAAAGGCCGGATAAGATCGTTTTTGCCTCTGACCTCAACGAATGTAAAAAAGAAGAAGACTTTAAACGACTGACTGATATTGTCCGGTTTTTTCAGTCCGAATTTCTGATTCTTCATATTTATGAGGAAGAAAAACCCGATGTTGAATATTTTGAAAGTTGTATGGAAAATTATCTTTCAGGAATCAATTATTCCTTCTTTTATGTCCAGAATGTAGATATTGCGCAGGGAATAACCAGCTTCACGAAAAATATGGGTGCCGGACTATTGGCCATGATCGAAAAAGAGGGCAATCTTTTGAGTAAATTATTCAGGCATAGCGTTACGAATCAGCTAACCCTCAGCGCGCAGCATCCCCTGCTGATCATGCATGAATAACCGACATTAAATCAGTGAGACTGATATTTTAGAAACGATAGTGAACTGAAATAACAAAGTCGAACTGATCCCGATAACGCAGTGTATCGGGATCTCAAGGTTATAATCCCCGCTGCTTGCAGCAATTAAAATAATATACCATTCCAAAATAAATAACCTCGTGGCTCTGCCACGAGGTTATTTATTTTGTTTAGAAAAATTCTAAATAATAATAATTTGGTAGCGGTTTACTTGAATTTAAATTTCCTTTGTATTTTTGTTCGCACTTAAAAATGATGGGAGAGCTCCTCCAATCGATCAATATTCTGGTAATTAATTGAATATATTTAACCATACAATGAGAAAAAAGATATTTATTATCCCTGTATTTTTCGTTTTTTTCCTTTTTTCCCTGATTGATACTTCCGCCCAAAACGTTGCTCCCCCCGAATGGCAGCAGTGTATGGCATGTCATGCCTTAGGGAAAAAGCTGATTGGCCCTGACCTGGTGGGGATTACCGATAGAAGATCGGAGGAATGGATTTACAAGTTCATCCGGAATTCGCAGGAAATGATACAAGCGGGCGATCCCATTGCCGTTCAGGTGTGGGAAGAGCATAACAAGATTCCAATGACCAACTTTGATTTTACCGACGATCAAATTAAAGGGATTCTTGATTTTATCAAAGCATATGATCCCAGCCAGCCTGTTGAAATTGCCCAGGCACCTACCACTGTTTCAGATACCGTAGAAAAAGCCGAAACAGCCGAAGAAGCGGAATTGGACCAGTTTTTATATAAACACGAAAAATACGGCCCCGGAAATACCCGGCCTACTTTTATTGTTTTCCTAATCCTCCTTATCATTGCTGTTGCCGACCTGGCTTTTATTAAATTTATCAGAGCCCATTTTATTCATTACATTGTTATTCTGGTTTCAATTTTTGTCATGGGTGAAATTGTTTATGTCGAAGCCAAAGCTCTTGGCCGGCAGGAAGGATACTCGCCCGACCAGCCCGTTTGGTTCTCACATAAAGTACATGCCGGGCAAAATCATATTGATTGCCTCTATTGCCACTCAACAGCCATGGAAAGCAAAAGCGCCGGAATACCGGGTATTAATGTTTGTATGAATTGCCACAATGTTGTAAAATCAGGTAAGATCACAGGAACAGAAGAGATTGCAAAGGTAGTTGAGGCCTGGAATACAGGAAAACCGATCGAATGGGTAAGGGTACACAACCTGCCCGACCATGTTTTCTTCAGCCATGCACAACATGTAAATGCAGGTAAAAGACAATGCCAGGAATGCCATGGCCCGGTTGAAAAAATGGACCGGATTGTACAGGTTGAAAACCTCGGAATGGGTTGGTGTATCCATTGCCACCGGAGGACACCCGTTCAATTCAAGGAAAATAGTTTTTACCAGGAGTACACCCGTTTCAAGGAAAAAATGGAATCAGGCGAAATGTCGAGGGTTACCGTTGACGACATAGGCGGTAACAATTGCCAGACGTGTCATTATTAACGAAAAATCTTTAAGGATAAAATATAATCAAATCATTCATGAAAAAATACTGGAAAAGTTTAGAAGAACTTAAAGATATACAGGCAGGGCCGGAAACATTACCTGAACCACTGCCTGAATTTTCAATTGAAGGATTAACAGAAGAAGAAGTTTCCAATAAAATCAAATCGAACCGCAGGGATTTTTTGAAAACACTGGGATTTTCGATAGGATTGGCTGCTGCCGCCTCAAGCTGTGAAGTTCCGGTTCGCAAAGCCATTCCATACCTGAACAACCCGGAAGAAGCTAAGCCAGGAATGTCCCTTCATTATGCCTCCACCTTTTTCGACGGACATGATTTTTGCCCAGTGGTGGTAAAAGTGAGGGAGGGCAGGCCGATCAAAGTCGAAGGAAATGAGTTGTCGCACATCACCTGCGGGGGGACCAGCGCCAGGGTGCAGGCCTCGGTATTGAACCTTTACGATTCTGCACGGCAAAAACATCCGATGAAAAATGGGGAAGTTGCCGGCTGGCAGCAGGTGGATGATGAAATCATGGAAAAACTAAGGGAAATAGCCGGCAATGAAGGAAGGATCGTTATCCTCAGCAGCTCTGTTGTAAGCCCATCAACATTGAAGGTTTTTGAAGATTTTAAAGCCAAATACCCTACAACCGAAGTATTCTACTACGACCCGGTTTCATATTCGGCCATTCGGATGGCTAATAAATCGACCTTCGACAAGCCTGCAATTCCCTCTTACCGTTTTGATAAAGCCGAAGTCATTGTCGGATTCAACTGCGATTTTCTGGGTAGCTGGCTTTCACCCATCGAATTTGCAAAACAATATGCAAAAACACGTGAAATAGGCGAGGATAAACAAACCATGTCGAAGCATTACCAGTTCGAATCTTATATGTCGCTTACCGGCAGCAATGCCGATAAAAGGGTAGCCATCAAACCGTCAGATGAAATCACTGTGATGTTGAACCTTTACAATAAAATCGCGGAAAAATCGGATATGCCGTTGTTTGATGCGGCCCCTTCGCCTGTGAATATTGATGAGGTAGCTGAAGACTTGTTCAATCATCAGGGCAAATCACTGGTTGTTTCCGGAACGAATGATATTTATATCCAGGCAGTAGTTAATGCCATTAATTTCCTGCTTGCCAACCTGGGTGGGACCTATAACTTCGAACGTACCCTGAATACCAAAAAGGGTTGCGATCAGAAAATGGCCAAACTGGTTGATGATATGGAAGCAGGTGAGATAAACGCTTTGATCCTTTACAACGTAAACCCAGCTTATGATTATTTCGATGTTCAGAAATTTACCGATGCCGTTAAAAAAGTAGGATTAACCATTGCCATTTCCGAGGTGAATGATGAAACGGCCAGGCTGGCCGAATATGTTTGCCCCGATCACCATTACCTGGAATCGTGGAATGATGCCGAACCCTACACCGGAATGTTCAGCCTGTCACAGCCTACTATCCGGAGTCTGTTCGAAACCCGGCAGGGTCAGGAATCGCTGCTGAAATGGGCCGGTTTAGAACCCAATTACCTTGAGTACATCAAAAAATACTGGGAAGAAAATTTATTTGACAAACAGGACCAATACCTTACCTTCCACGATTTTTGGATACATACTTTACAAAATGGCATTTATGAGCTGGAAGCAGAAACCAAGACGTGTCCCCTGTATGATTTCGAGTTCCTTGGCGTCAATGCAAATGAACTGAAACCTCAAAAACCGGAAGGACTTGAACTGGTATTATATGAAAAAATAGGGATCGGTTCAGGCAAACAAGCCAACAATCCGTGGCTACAGGAATTACCCGACCCGATCTCCAAGGCGGTTTGGGATAACTATGTCGCCATTTCTCCCAAATACGCCCGGGAAAACGGTTTAACCCAAGAAGATCTGGTTAAAGTTAACGGTTCATTCGAACTGCCTATTTTATATCAACCGGGCCAACCATACGGAACGGTATCCATTGCCATTGGATACGGAAGGCAGCACGGAGGAAAAGTGGCCAACGGTTTGGGAAAAAATGTTTATGCATTTAGCAAACTGGTAAACGGTTCTCGTCAATTCAACAAGGGCAGTGTCACACTTGAAAAAACAGGTGAAAAATACCCCATTGCGACCACCCAGACTTACCATTCGATGGAAGGCCGTCCGCTCATCCGTGAAACCGTGCTGGATAAATGGAAAGCCGATCCGGCATCCGGAAATGAATTGCATGCCATCAACGAAAAGAAGAGGGTGACCCTGTATAAGAAGCCGGTTTATGAAGGTTTTCATTGGGGTTTGAGTGTCGACCTGAACAAATGTATCGGTTGCAGCGCTTGCGTTACTGCCTGCCAGGCAGAAAACAACATTGCCGTCATTGGTAAGGAAGAGGTAAAGAATCGCCGGATCATGCACTGGATCAGGATCGACCGGTATTATTCAACCGCCGAACCCGACCGCCAGGGTCCCGAAGATATTCACCGGATCGAGCCCGATAATCCTGAAGTTGTTCACCAGCCGGTTATGTGCCAGCATTGCGACAATGCTCCCTGTGAGAACGTTTGCCCGGTGGCGGCCACACCGCACAGCAAGGAAGGTTTGAACCAAATGGCTTACAACCGTTGTATCGGAACAAGGTATTGCATGAATAACTGTCCGTACCGGGTGAGAAGGTTTAACTGGTACCGCTATGTTACTAACGATAAATTCGATTACAATTTCAATGAAGAGTTGAGCCGGATGGTCCTCAATCCTGATGTCACCGTCAGGGAAAGGGGAGTTGTTGAAAAATGTTCATTCTGTATACAAAGGATTCAAGAGAAAAAACTTGATGCCAAAAAGGAAGGCCGATTGCTGAAGGATGGAGAGATCAAGCCGGCATGTGTCCAATCCTGCCCGACCAAGGCTCTTGTGTTTGGCGATATGAATAATGCGGATACAATGGTTGCCCGGGATATGGAAAATCCGAGGATGTACAACCTGCTCGAGGAGTTGCATACCCTTGCCTCTGTCGGGTACCTGACAAAAGTGAGAAACAAGGAAGCTGGTCATGAACACGATGACCATCACGCATAGGCAAATACGAAATTAAGCTTGAATAAACAAAATTTACCATGTACAATAAAAGTTTCAGAGGAGTATTAATCAAAGGCAATAAAACCTATGGGCAGATCACTTCCGAGATTTTGGCCCCGCAGGAACGGAAAGCCCCCTTGTGGTGGTTTGTTTCCATGGGGATCTCTACCCTGGGAATGCTTATAGGTATTTATGCCATTTTTATAACCATTTCACAAGGAATTGGAACCTGGGGAGTAAACAATTCCATTGGCTGGGGATGGGGTATCATCAATTTTGTATGGTGGATAGGGATCGGACATGCCGGAACGGCGTTTTCCATTTTCCTGCTGATATTGCGGCAAAAATGGCGGACTTCCATCAACCGTGCGGCTGAAGCAATGACTGTTGTAGCCGTAATTTGTGCAGGAATGTTTCCCATGTTGCACATGGGCCGGATTTGGATGGCGTTTTTTATTTTTCCATACCCCAACTCCAGGGGCCCGCTATGGGTAAATTTTAACTCTCCTCTTTTTTGGGATGTGGTGGCCATCAGTACTTACTTCATGGCATCGGCAACCTTCTGGTATCTGGGTATGATCCCCGATCTGGCTACCGTTCGCGACCGTGCCAAATCGAAAATCAAAAAAGCCATTTACGGTTTGCTGAGCTTTGGCTGGGTGGGAAGTGCCAGAAGTTGGCTCAGGTTCGAAACGGCTGCCATCATCATGGGCGGCCTCACCGCTCCACTTGTAATTGCAGTTCACTCCATCGTTTCCATGGACTTCGCCACATCCGTCATGGCGGGATGGCACACCACGGTATTTCCGCCCTATTTTGTGATCGGAGCTATTTTCTCCGGGTTCGCAATGGTGCTTACACTCATGATTATTATCAGGAAGGTATTTAAATTCCAGGATTATGTTACCGAAGGCCATATTGATGCGATCGGAAGGATTTTGACTTTTATCAGCCTGATCATGGGAACCGCCTATTCTACAGAGATTTTTATCGCATGGTACTCGGGCATGGAAGGTGAACTTTATACTTTTTTCCACAACCGGATTGCCGGCGATCACACCAAAGCTTTCTGGACAATGGTTTCATGCAATGCAATTATCCCGCAATTGTTCTGGTTTAAAAAGATACGGCACAGTATGACCATGGTATTCATCATTTCCATCATTATCAATATCGGGATGTGGTTCGAACGGTATGTGATTGTTATTACATCATTAACAAAGGATTACCTGCCTTCAAACTGGGCCAGCTACACCCCGACATGGGTTGAAATCGGAATTTTCGTGGGAACCCTCAGTATTTTTGTAATCGGGGTATTGCTGTTTATCCGTTACATCCCGATGATGGCTATGAGCGAACTCAAAATGATTTTAAAAGGAACCAGTATTATTACCAATTCAAACAAATCAAAAGATCATGAATAAATCAAAGATATTTGGTGTTTTCGACCAGGAGGAAAAACTGGTTTCCTCTATTCGCAGCATTAAAGCAAAGGGGATCAGCATCAGCGATGTGGTTTCGCCTTATCCGGTTCATGAAGTGTTTGAGGAACTGAATTTGAAGACACGTATCCCGGTAGCAGCTTTCCTTTATGGTATTTTTGGCTTGCTCACCACATTCGGATTCCTTTACTGGACTTCGGTGGTGAATTACCCTTTGGTATTCGGCGGTAAACCCCAGAATACCCTGTCGTTCGTTATCATCATTTTCGTCATGGTGATCAATGTTACTGTGGCATTCACCCTCATTACCTTTTTCCTGATCGAAAAGAAAGGACCCGGTGCAAAACCATCCGTTGAATATCCGGGTATATCCGATAACAGATACCTTATTGTCATCGACATTACCCCGGAAACGGATGTGAAAGCTTTAAACAAGTTGCTGATGGATACCGGTGCCGTGGAAATTACAGAACAATAATTTGAATTTGAAAACCTGACAAAACAATGAAATTGAAAATCGAGAAGAATAAAATCCTGTTTGTAATGTTGATCGGTATTGGCCTTGTTTTTTCGGCCTGCCACAGGGACAACAATTCTACCGGACAGGCCTATTTCCCCGACATGTCTTATTCGTACGCTTTTGAAACTTACGGGTCGAGCCCTAATTTTTCCGACAGCATTCAAATGTTGATGCCGGTTGAAGGTACCATTCCCCGTGAGATGATCCCGTATCAGTTTGGTAAAACCTTCCAGGAGCAGGTTCGTGCAGGTCAGGAGTTGGTAAACCCTTATACTCCGGATGAAGCGGTTATGAAAAGGGGGAAGGAACAGTACACGATCTTTTGTTCCAACTGTCATGGCGTATCTGGAAAGGGTGACGGCTACCTGGTGACCAGCAAACTGTTCACTGCTCAACCGGTTTCACTGTTGAGCGATTATGTTCAGAGCAAACCGGACGGCGAAATTTTTCATGTGATCACACTGGGTTCACTTTCCACTTTGATGGGAGCGCACGGTTCGCAGATCAAACCCGAGGACAGGTGGAAGATTGTTACCTATGTGAAAAACGGATTAAAATAAGTCAATGAATTTTCAAATCAGAAATAAATGACAAATACAATGGAGAAAAAATTCGTATTTACCCCGAAGCTGAGATATATTACCTATGCCCTGATGGTGGTCGGGATCATTGCCATTGCCATTGCATTTTCGATGGATCCCACGCGAGGGTGGGTCAACCTGCTTTTGAACAATTTTTATTTCCTGTCCATTGCCATCGGCGCTTCCTTTTTCCTGGCCCTGCAGTATATCACGCAATCGGGGTGGTCATCGGCTTTCAAGAGGATTCCCGAATCGTTGAGCATGTATATTCCCATAGCAGCGGTATTTATGGTGCTCCTGATATTCGGTATGAACTCGCTTTATTCATGGATCCAACCGGAAAGATATCATTTTGATGAACATGAATTGCATCTGTTGGAGCACAAATCGCCCTATTTGAATGTTACTTTCTTTATTGTCCGCTTGGTCCTTTATTTCGCTGTCTGGATTTTCATGACCCAAATGCTCAGGCGGTTTTCATTGAAGGAAGATATGGAAGGAGGTGTTGCCTGGTTTGCAAAAAGTGAAATTTATTCCAAGGTTTATATTTTTACACTCGCCCTCACTTTTTCACTGGCTTCCTTTGATTGGTTAATGACCCTCGAACCCACCTGGTATTCTACCATATATTCATTGAAAAATTTTATTTCTGCATTTTATCATGGGTCTGCAGTTATCGTGCTTGTGGTTTTAATCATGCATACCCGTGGATATTTCCAGTTTATCACCGATGCCCACTGGCAGGATTTTTCGAAATACGTTTTTATCCTTTCCATTATCTGGGCGTATTTCTGGTTTTCGCAGTACCTGTTGATATGGTATGCCAATATCCCGGAGGAGACCACCTATTATGTAAAAAGGCTGAGCGGAAGCTGGGAAGTAAATTTCTATGTGAACCTCGTTCTCAACTGGCTGGTGCCTTTCCTGGTGCTGTTGCCCAATTATTTTGCGCGTAAAAAGTTTATCCTTGCCGGTGTGATCATTTTCGTAATGATCGGCCACTATACCGACCTGTTCGAACAGGTGATCCCCGGAACACTGGGCGAATACCGTATCGGACTTGTTGAAATAGGAACGTTTATGGGTTTTGCTGGATTATTCCTCTACATTTTCATGCGAACCCTCAGCCGGGCCTCGCTCATTCCGGAAAATCACCCGTTGTTGGAAGAGAGCCTGCACCATACGGGGCACTGATTATTGGTCTGAAAACTTTTTCGGTAGTATATTCTTAAGGATTTCATCTGATCTTATAACCGAGAATTCCATATCCAAAAAAAGCTTGTTTTCCTGAACCTCATTCATAATTGAAAATTTAAATGAATACTATAGGTTTGATTTGAATTGATGTTGTGAATATATATAGAAAATTGAGATATACAAAGAGGGAGGTGAAATTTAGAGTGGTTAGATATGGCACGACTGAGTCTCAATTAAAGGCCTGAACAAACACTTGTGTCAGCTTAGGGCATTAGTTTTTGATAAATTTTACAATTTGTGTTCCATTCTCATTAACGACCTTAAAATAATATATCCCATTGGCTAACTTGCTAATATTAAAAGTTCTTGTTTGATGTAAAAACTCATGTTTCAATATTTCTTGTCCTCTGTTGTTGTAAATAGAAACGTTGCCTTCAATTGGGATATTGAAAGTAATAATATTAGAACCAGGATTTGGAAAAACAGATATAAATTTGAATTTAGGTTTATAATCATTTAAACCAACCGTCTGGTTACCACCATTTGTTGTTTTAAATATCAATCCATTTAATCCTACAACATAACCCGTATCGATTACAGGGAAATGGACATCACGGAGTTGGTCAGGCAAGGTGGAATCCTGGCGAATCCAATTTTGCCCTCCACCCTCAATTTTAAAAATAGTTCCATCGCCTCCCCAATCATTATATCCTGCTGCATATCCGATGTCATTACTTAAAAAATAAATTGACGTTAATTGATAATGACTAAAATTCTTTTCTGCCCAGGTTAAGCCACCGTTATTTGTTGTAAATAGTATGTTAGACACATATGGATATAGTGCATAACCAGCACAATAACCTGTATCATTCTCAGCAAAGAAAGTTGATACAAATCCATAACTACCATAATAATCTGTAACGGACCAATTTAAACCGCCATCAATTGTTTTAAGAATTCGAGCATAAGCCCCTGGTCCCCACATCCTTCCAACAGCGTAGCCTATATTTAAACTTGGAAAATGTACAGAATGAAGGAGTCCTTCTGTAATGAAATTTTCATTCCAATTATCGCCACCATCAATTGTTTTAAAGATTATAGCATCACAACTCATTCCAGTAGTTGTTTTATATCCGACCGCATATCCACAACTATCGCTTGGGAAATAAACTGAAGTTAAATAAGGGTTTGGATTCACATTAACCATACTCCAACTAGCACCACCATTTGCCGTCTTAAGAATTGTACCTAGATCTCCAACACTGAAGCCAGTCAACAAGTCACAAAAATAAACTGATTGCAGATCTTGACTTGTCCCCGAACCCAGTAAAGTCCAATTTGACCCACCATCTATTGTCTTAAGAATTATTCCACTATTACCTACAGCATACCCAGAGTTGCTATTAAGAAAATGGACAGAATTAAGATCTAATGAAGTACCAGAGTTTTGATAAAACCATTGTGCCTTTAATCCATAGACTACAAAAAAAGTGAATAGAATCAAGTAAATTGTTTTCATTTAGACCTCCTTTTTTATTATGTAAAACTTGTTATGACTTGCCACTAACTTGTTTATATCACAACCCCCTCCCCCTATCCATTCCTACGTTTACACGCTTATTCCATGGCCTGTTAAAAAAATCGGTATTTGTAAGCGCTTGCACCTGCATCGCCGTTTGCAAAATAAAAAACGTAATGGCACGGTTTGGCTTTGTTTTCAAATGTCGGGGTTTTGTGTGTGCTAATTTAATAAGATTCTTCTTTACTGCAAATAAATATGTAATTTTCATATTCATATTTATTCGATGGGAGATAAACCGGGGTGTTCAGGGGCCGGTCACAGGCGATACCTTCGGACAAATCAGGCCAAAACCCCGGGTAGGCTGGGAAAACCCGAACCGGCCGGGGAAATATTATTAAGTTTTTTTGATTATTTTCAGAATCCTGGTTCTAAAAATATTTGAAAGAAGGTAAGTGAAATGAACTAAAGGATGTTTAATATTAAAACCCGAAATTAAGATTGCCTGCAAATGCTAAATACCCCTCCCTGTTAAATATATTTTTGGTCGGTTAATTCATTCTGAAAGGATTTACCGGTACCGGAAGAAGAGTGAGGTGGACATAAGCAACTGGCAGAAATGGATGTATTTCGGGTGGTGTATTCGGGGGAAATGTCAGTTTGTGGTTCAGCAGCATATAAACCATTTTGCTGCACAAAAATATTTCTGCTGCCAATTTGGGAAACAGCACATAAGATAATAATGAATAAACCTGCGAACAGGATGATCAGGATTTTCAACGAATCAAAACCAGCCCTTAATTTCAGACTATTTTGAATCCTTAACTAAAAACAATCACCTTGTTGATCTTCACCAGGGTTCCTTCCTTAAAGATGCCTTCCAGGTCGGTTTCTCTGATGTGGAATTTTTGAAATGCCATGGGCGGAATTCCAATGTCTGCCAGGTACAACTCGCCTATATATTTGGAGGCATTCAGCTTGAACAATCCGGTCTTCGGCATGGCCAGGGTCAGTGTAGCATTGGCTTTTATCGTCGGGTCGGAAGGCTTGCCGTTGTTCAAATCCAGTCCTGACGGCGCATCCAGCGCCAAAACAGGGCTTCCCAATCTATTGATCTCCATGATAAGTTCGGCTGCTTTCTTTGATAATCCACCGTTCAGTCCATAGCCTACAATGCCGTCAATAATCAGGTTTGATTTTTCCGGTTTCTCTTTGAACTTTATTCCCAGTTTTTTTAAGGAATCCAACTGTTGCTGGTATTCTTTGGTATATTTTGATTGTTCAACAGCCAGGATCACACTGACTTCCACACCCCACGATTTTAACCTGCGTGCAGCCACCAGGGCGGTTTTTCCGTTGAGGCCCGTACCGGCAATTATCTGGACTTTTTTCTTCTTCGGCTCGTTGTGGAGGAATTTCTCCTTGGCAAGCAAGGCCAGGTTCAGCCCGGCGTTTTCCATCATCTGTATATGCCCTATCCCCAATTCTTCATTGGCAATCCTGTCAATCTCCCTCATTTGTGAAATATCGACAAAAGGAATGTTTCCTTTGTAATGTGCTATCATAATATTACGGTGTGTTAATTATCATTAAAATCTTTTTGTATAGCCGTGGCAGTAAGGTAATGTACCCTTGTGGTCATAATAATCCTGGTGATAATTCTCCGCTTTCCAGAATTTAGTTGCTTTCTCCAGTTTTGTGGCAATATCATATCCCTTATCTTCCAGTATTTTAATCAGTTTTTCGGCTGTCTCCTTCTGTTTTTCATCCATGTAAAAAACCACAGACCGGTATTGCTCCCCAACATCCGGCCCCTGACGGTTAACCTGTGTGGGGTCGTGGATCTCAAAAAACAGTTTGGCCACATTTTCATAGGTGGTTTTGGCCGGGTCGAATTCAATCTCCACTGCTTCCACATGCCCGGTGGTATGCGAACAGACCTCTTCGTAAGTGGGATTTTCCGTGTGACCTCCGATGTACCCGGAGGTAGCCGAGATCACACCTGGCTCTTTCTGCATGTAATATTCAACGCCCCAGAAACACCCCCCCGCGAAGATCGCTTTTTCAGTTTTAGATTTATTTTCCATATCTTTTTGTGGTACAAAATTGAGTGAAACAGAATTTACGCAATGCCTTACATTCTTATCGGTAAAGCCCTCTCCTTCGAACACATGCCCCAGATGTGCCCCGCAACTGGCACATACGATCTCGGTCCGCATGCCGTCCGTATCGGGTACCCGTTTAATGGCTCCTTTGATTTCATCATCAAAGCTGGGCCATCCGCAATGTGAGTCAAATTTGTCGGAAGAACGATAAAGCTGTGCATCGCACCTCTTACAGGTATAGGTTCCATCTTCCTTGTAATTTACATATTTACCGGTGTAGGGCATTTCCGTCCCTTTGTCAACAATCACCCTTTTTTCTTCAGCCGTTAACGGATTAAAGTTCATATTTTTTTCAGCCTCCTGTGTGCAAGCACTATGCCCGAAAAATATTGCAAATAAAATAATTCCGGGCGCAAGTGTATAAAAATTTTTCCCCTTATCTTTCATATAGCATTAACAATTATATTTAAAGAATGTTTGCAACTGAATGATTATTATATATATGTTTGATTTTAAGAAATTTTAAGAAATTTGTTTAAGTGTATTTGTAAAAAGCTGAACAAAATTGATTTATTTTTGTTCGTTTGGGTAAATGTAAAATCGAACCAGCAAAAAAGATGAAAAGAGTTTTACTGGGCATTGTAATTGAGCTCCTTGTTATGCAATTCCTTTACGGGCAAAGTGGGAGAATTGACGGACGGGTTTACGATGCCAACAACAATGAACCGTTGCCATTCACCAATATTGTAATTTGGGGCACTTCGATCGGGACCACTTCCGACCTCGACGGCAACTTTAAGTTTACCGGTTTGGAGCCGGGTTACTTAAGGCTGGCTGCAACATCAGTGGGATATGAAGCCTATATATCTGAGGACATTCTGGTGACTAATGCAAAAGTGGCTTACATTGAAATTGCCATGAAGGAGAAGGCCATTCAACTGGAAGAAGTGGTCGTAAAAGCGTCTCCTTTCCGCAAACCCGAGGAAAGCCCCGTTTCGATGCGGACACTCGATATTTCGGAAATTGAAAAAAATCCCGGAGGCAACCGCGATATATCCAAGGTAATTCAATCGCTTCCGGGGGTTTCAAGCACGGTATCCTTTCGGAATGATGTAATCGTGAGGGGCGGCGGTGCCAGTGAAAATTCTTTTTATCTTGATGACGTTGAAATCCCAACCATCAATCATTTTTCCACACAGGGAGCTTCAGGAGGCCCAATTGGAATTATCAATGTGGATTTTATCCGCGAAGTGGATTATTACTCGGGCGCTTTCCCTGCCTCAAAAGGTACGACTTTAAGCTCGACTTTTTTGTTTAAAATGCTTGAGCCGAATAAGGACAAAATGAACTTCAGGGCAACCCTGGGGGCTACTGACCTCGGATTATCGCTGAACGGCCCGGTGAGTAAAAATTCAGGATTATTGTTTTCTGTCCGCCGTTCGTACCTGGGCTTTTTGTTCGATGCACTTGGATTGCCTTTTTTACCCACTTATAATGACCTCCAATTCAAATATAAAATAAACATCAACCAGAAAAATGAAATTTCTTTTATCGGTTTAGGTGCGATTGATCAGTTTGAACTGAATACAGGCCTGAAGGATCCCGATGAAAGCCAGCGATTCCTGTTGAACGCATTGCCCATCAATGAGCAGTGGAGCTATACATTCGGAGTGGTTTACAAGCATTTTCGCAAAAACGGCTTCGACACCTGGGTGGTAAGCAGGAATTACCTCGATAACAGGGCTTATAAATATTATAACAACATAGAAACGGATTCCCTGAAGACATTTGATTATATTTCATCCGAGGCGGAAAATAAAGCACGTTTCGAGCATACCTCCAGGGTCAACGGGTTCAAGATCAATTATGGAGCCGGGATCAACTATGCCCGTTACACCAACAAAACCTTCCAAAGGATATATGATACTTCATCCACCACTATCAATTACAATTCCGGTCTGGATGTATTTAGCTGGAATGCTTTCGGACAACTGAGCAAGAGTGTTTTCAAAGAGCGGCTTACATTGTCGCTGGGCCTGCGGATGGACGCCAACAACTATTCCAAAAGCATGACCAATATGCTCGATCAGCTGTCGCCCAGGTTTTCGGCATCCTATGCGCTGACTGAGAAATTTTCCCTGAATTTCAATACCGGCCGGTATTTCCAGCGACCGGCCTATACTACCCTTGGTTTCAGGAGCAATGACAATGAGCTCGTCAATAAGGATAACGGATTAAAATACCTCTCATCCGACCATATCGTTGGAGGGGTAGAGTTTTTACCCAATGACAAATCCAAATTCACGGTTGAGGGATTTTATAAGTTCTACAGGGATTATCCGTTCTCAGTGAATGATTCGGTAACACTTGCCAATAAAGGAGGGGATTTTGGTACTGTGGGGAATGAGGAAGTATTGTCGATCGGAAAGGGGAGGGCTTACGGATTCGAAATTCTGGCCCGTGAAAAGGACATTAAAGGGTTCAACATCATACTGTCGTACACATTTGTTCGCAGTGAATTTCAGGACCTGAGCGGAAAATACATTGCTTCGGCCTGGGACAACAAGCACATTTTAAATATTACGGTTCTGAAAAAGCTGAAAAGAAACTGGGATATCGGCGCCAAATGGCGTTTCGTTGGAGGCCCGCCGTATACTCCTTATGATATTGCAAAATCCAGCATCCGGTCGGCATGGGATGTGCAAAATGCACCATACCTCGATTATTCAATGTTCAATACCCTGCGGTTTGAGAATTACCACCAGCTTGATGTTCGGGTCGACAAGCAATATTATTTCAACAAATGGTCATTGATACTTTATGTGGATATCCAGAATGTTTATAATTTTAAATCGGTCGGGCAGGATTACCTGACCAACCTGGATGAAGAAGGAAACCTCAATATAGATCCTGCAACGGCAAATTTGCCCTATGATCAGCAGAAGTATATTCTTCGCCGGCTTCAAAATGAATCGGCGACCATTTTACCGACTTTAGGCATTATCGTTGAATTTTAATAATTTCCCAATGAAAAGAATCCTTTCAATAACAGTTTTTTTCGTGGTTCTGACAGGGTTTATCCTCGTTTCGATGAACTTGAGTTTTTCAGGACCTCAGGAGCAGGTTAAAGCTAAAAATCCAGGTCAGGCGGTGTTACAGACAAATCCTGACGGTTCAGGGGCAGAACTGGAAATAATATTTAAAAAGGGTGAATCACACAATCATCCATTGATGGCCGTTTGGGTCGAAGATACTACCGGTAAATATATCCAGACCCTTTATGTTGCCAAATCCATTGCATCCGGCATTTTTAATTATGGAGATAATTCATCGGGCACCTGGACCCAGGGGGAGGTGAGGAGGCCGGCGGCATTGCCCTACTGGGGGCACAAAAGAGGCGATCGGGCACCGGATGGGCTTTACCTGCCCACTCCTGCTAACCCGGTACCGGATGCCTATACCGGTGCAACTCCGACCGGTGACTTCAGACTGGAAACCCGGTTGGATAAAAACGGACCCGATGTTTATGATGTTTTGCTGGAAATCAACCAGTCCTGGGATTGGAACGAATACTGGACCAACAACAAATACCCCGATGACGAGGATTACAAGAGCTCATCACAACCGGCGGTGGTTTATCAGGCAAGGGTCGGCATGAATGATACCATCAAGGAATTTCCCATGAAGTTTATCGGACATAGCCATTATTCAGGTAAAACCGGTGAACTTTTTACGGAAACAAATTCTTTGACTACGGCTCTGGATATCGCAGACGAAATTGTTGTTAAGGTAAAATAATGGCTTAAAGAAACCTGTACAACTCGTTGTTTCGTCGGATGTTTCTTTTTTGATGAATAATATTTTCTGTTCTGCGGTCCTTTTTTATTTGCTGGAAAATTTCCTTTTCGCCCGAAACGTACAGGATGGAATAATCAACCCCATTTTCCACCATAATGAAATTTTCCGTTACATCAATGATGATTTGGGATTCTGGTTCAAATAATGCGTCGTCCGCATATTTTTTACCAACCATTTTCGTGATTTCGTTTTTTTCTTCTTTGGTCAGGTAAGCAAAAATATATGTAAAAAAGAACAACCTGTTGTTATAAAAATGATATTCACATTTGGTTTTATGTCCGCCCACTTTCACCCGGTAAAACAAAATCTGGAATTTTGAATTCCGGTCCTTTTTTAATATGCAGTTTGGTTTGCCGTGTTTGTCGATCACTTCCTGGTAAGAAATCCCGAAATTGAGGTCATCTTTCACACGGATCGTTTGCTTTGATGGAATTTTCCGTAACTGGTCGGTTTCGTCCAGTTTGGAGTAAAATTCAGGATTTTCATACTTCGTCAATAACTTATCGTAGTAGTAATCCCTGGGAAATAAGTTATTGTTGTAAGTCCGAAACATATTGATTGAAAGAAAACCCATAGTTTAATCAACCCTCAATAGTCAGGTGTAAACAATTGTAATGGAGATAAGTAACATTAACAGCCTTTTTAGCGAATATCCGGATCGGATACCGGATGTTCTTCAAACATCAATTTTTCGAAGGAAACAACTAAACAAATGCCGGCAATTTTTGTTATAAATAATTAAAACTGAAAAATTTACACGATAAAAATTACGAATTAAAGGAGAGTAGTTTATGAATAAAATGATGAGGACACTATTGTTGGTTGCAATTACCATAGGAATGAATGTTAAATCTTTTGCACATTGCGAAGTTCCTTGCGGTATTTATAACGATGAGCTCAGGATTGCGATGCTTTACGAGCATTTTACCACCATTGAAAAGGCTATGACCAAAATCGTTGAATTATCCAATGCTTCCGATGAGGATTATATGATGATCACGCGTTGGACCAATACCAAAGAAGACCATGCCACCGAAATACAGCATGTGGTATCTCAGTATTTCATAACCCAACGGATCAAGCTTCCTGAAACCACTGAGGGCGCAGCATACGAGAAATACATCAAACAGCTTTCGCTATTGCATCAATTGATCTTCTATGCAATGAAAACCAAACAAACCACCGATATCCAATACATTGAAAAGCTACGTGTCGCTCTTGGCGCTTTTGAGGAAGTTTATTTTGATGGCGGGCACCGGCACAAAATTGAGCTGGAGCATCATTGATCCGGTCATTTTTTCCTGTTGATCAGGTAAACACCCACCAGAATTATCAGCATATTCCCGATGTGATGGAAAGTGATGTTTTCACCGTCGAGAAAACCCCACATGATAGCGAATATAGGAATGATGTAGGTAACCGACGATGCAAGTATCGTTGAAACATGGCGGATAAGGCTGTTCATCAAAACCATGGCTATGGCGGTTCCGATAATTCCCAGCGCAGCCAGGGCTGCAAAATGCAAAGGCCAGTTATGATGCTCGAAAACCGGTTCAATATCGGTGGAAAGCAAATATGCCAATGCCACGGGACCTACAAAAACGAATGACAGGGAGGTGATCTGAACCCCGTTGAGGTGTGTAAGCCTGGCTTTTACAACGTTGATGTTGACTGCATAACAGGTTGTTGCAAGAACCACCAGCAATGCAAACAGGTTTATTTTTCCCAATTCCACTTCTTCTCCGGCCAGGACGAGCCCGAAGGCTCCAACAAGACCCAGCAGCAATCCCACTATTTTAATGAGTTTAAATTTAGATCTGAAAAATAGAACTCCAATCACTAAGGTAAAAACCGGGGTAAGTGAATTCAGTATTCCGGCCAGTGCACTATCGATCCTGGTTTGAGCTTTTGTAAACAGGAAGGCAGGAATGAAACTGCCGATAAATCCCGAAACCAATAACCATTTCAGGTCCTTTCTCTTAAGAACTTTCAGGTTACGCAATGAAACCGGTAACAAAGCCAGGGAAGCAAGCAATAAACGGATGGCTGCCGCCTGTTCGTTACTGAAGCTTTTAAGACCGACCTTGATAAGGATAAAGGAACTGCCCCACACAAACGCAAGGAGCATCAGGATGAAGATATGAAACCAGCGCTTTTCCCAGATCATAAATAAAAAAATGCAAATGTAAGCTTTTGATATTACCCGAAACGTGATTAAAAAATGAAATAGAGGATACAAATTCAAATCGATAGACAGGCCAGGGAACTGATCACGGTTCGAATCGTATAAAATCAAGTCAATCGGAATTACGATGTTGAATTTTAATTAATTTTGATAACCTAATGTATTATGTGATCGTTGCATCGGATGGTACGGGCCGCACAGCCGAACAGGCATTGAATGCCGCTATTACGCAGTTTCAGGGAACCGAATTGGAGGTGATCATCAAACCGGGTGTTCGCAGCAAATTGCAGGTGCTGGAAGTTGTGGAAGAGGCATTGGAACGAAATGCATTTATTGTTCATACCCTTGTTTCCGATGAAATCCGGAGCATCATGCACGAAACTGCCCGAAAATTAAATGTAGAAACCATCGACCTCATGGGGCCGCTATTGATGAGGTTGTCGCAGCAACTCGAAAATTCACCATCCGAAAAGCCTGGCCTTTTCCGGGAACTCAATGAGGACTATTTCCGGCGCATCGAGGCCATCGAATACACTTTCAGGCACGACGACGGGCAACGGCTGCACGAACTGGACAAGGCCGATATTATCATCATGGGCGTTTCCAGGACTTTTAAGACCCCACTGAGTATTTACCTGGCCACAAAAGGCTGGCTGGTTGCCAATATTCCCATTGTGCTGGATATGCCGGCGCCGCAAGTTTTATCCGATATCGATCCTTCCAGGGTTTTTGGTTTGACAACCTATCCCAGCAGGCTCGTACAACTGAGGAAAGTCAGGCACGAACACCTGGGCGGTACGACCGGACACTACGCCGATTATTCCTATGTAACCCGTGAAATCAGGTTTGCACATGCCATTTACCAGCAACATCCCAGGTGGGCCATCATCAATGTCACCAGCAAGGCCATCGAGGAGATCGCTTCTGAAATCCTTTCCATCTACGGCAGACATTGAGGAACTGAAGCCAACAAAATGATTTCTGTTTCAAAAAGTAGTTTTGTGTAAAAAATTCGCTTTACTTTGGTGCTTTACTGATCGTGTATGTTTCAATCCCATTTTGGAGAAATTGCAGCCTTGCTCACCGCCATGTTCTGGGCGGTAACCAGCCTTTCGTTCGAACAGGCAGGAAAGCGGATCGGCTCATTAACGGTGAACCTGATCCGGCTTTACATTGCATTTGGTATCTATACGGTTTATCTTTATTTCGTACGCGGAATCCCTTTTCCTTTGGATGCTACCAAAGAAGCCTGGCTCTGGCTTTCGCTCTCGGGCCTAGTTGGTTTTGCGATCGGCGACCTGCTGCTGTTCCAGGCTTTTGTAGTAGTCGGGGCAAGGATCTCCATGCTGATCATGGCTTTGGTTCCTCCCATAACAGCACTCACCGGCTGGTTGATCCTGGGCGAAACGCTTTCCCTTCAAAGTGTGATGGGAATGGTTCTGACCATCAGCGGAGTTTCTTTGGTAGTTCTCAAAAGGGGCGTTCCTGAGTTAAATTCAAAGGGGAAAAACAGGATCAAATTTTCATATCCTGCAGTGGGCATATTGCTTGCATTTGGGGGCGCCGTCGGGCAGGCAGTCGGACTGGTATTAAGCAAATTCGGGATGAAGGATTACAATGCCTTTGCCGCTTCACAAATCCGGGTTTTGGCAGGTTTGGTCGGGTTTACAATTATTTTCTTCATCATGCGCCGCTGGGGAAGGGTATGGAAAGGATTGAAAAACCGCAAGGGGATGCTGTTTACCGGACTTGGTTCGGTTTTCGGGCCTTTCCTGGGAGTTTCATTTTCCCTGCTCGCGGTCCAGCATACCGATACCGGTGTGGCGGCCACCATCATGTCCATCGTGCCTATCCTGCTGATCCTACCTGCCGTTTTTCTGTTCAGGGAAAAAGTCAATATCAGGGAGATCATCGGATCATTTATTGCAGTCGGAGGTGTCGCATTGCTTTTCATGGAATAGTTATTTTTTGTAAATTTGGTTTTTAAACTATAAAAATCAAAAAGATGAAAGTCAGCGCTCGCAATCAACTCAAAGGCAAGGTAAAAAGCATACAGGACGGGATGGTCAACTCTGAAGTGGTCATTGAACTGGCTCCCGGTGTTGAGATCACCTCCATCATTACCAAAAGCTCGGCAGAAAGCCTGGGCATCAAAGCAGGAAAAGAAGTTTATGCTGTGATCAAGGCCTCCAATGTGATGATCGGGGTGGATCATTGAAGGGAATAATAATTCGTGTTTAAGAATTTTATCAGCTGATTATTAAGGTGCATTGTTGGGACTTTTCTACTGAAGTGGATAATTTTTTAAAATTCACCTTATTTAACTTTGAAGCCTATCTTACCTGAGAGCCATAAATGATCGGTGCCCCGGTTCGCTAGTATAAAAAGTCGTTAGCCTATCTAAAACCAAATTCAGGTAACCAAAATTCAACAATTGCGGTTAAAGGGTATTGAACCAATCGTTAATAAAAGGGTTTAGCTTGTATGCATTTCAGGTCTCGGAGAGTTTTATTCGTAATTATAGTTTTTTTCCTATTGGTTGCAGGATGCAAAAAGGAGCGCCCTTCTCCATCGTGGAATGTGGATCTGCTAACTCCGCTTTTTACCGATACGGTAACCATTACGGACGTTTTGAGCGATACATTGATTTCAATCAATCCCGACCATTCGGTTTCATTTGTTTTTGATGAGAAACTTTACGACCTTGTTGTCGATTCGCTGGTGAAACTTCCGGATACACTTTTTAACTGGCTGTTCAGCTTGTCTGCACTACCCAATCCGATAACCTTGCAACCCGGTGATACGATATTCGAGGAGGTTTTCGAATGGCCGCTGGATTTCGATTCCTTTTACCTTGACGGTGTGGAACTGGAAAATGTATTGATCCGGTCGGGTAATATAAAATTCGAAGTGTTGAATCAGTCTGAAACCAGCTTACTCAGTGTGTTTGGCATCATTTCCGCGGTTCGGAATGAATCTGATACTTTCAGGATATCAGAAAAAATTCCCGCCTATGCTTTTGCTGACAAAACCTATGATGTGTCGGCCTATAACCTGGATTTGACCGGTGAAGACGGTTTGGAATATAATGTATTGCAATATTACCTGGCCATGATCGTACATCCGGATGAGCCGGGAAGCATTCAGATTAACCCGGAGGATACTTTTGCCATCAACATTCATTTTTCTGACATCGTGATCGACTACGCCAAAGGCTATTTCGGCCAGAACAATTTTAATTTCGGGCCTGAGAATTTCGAAGTCGACTTTTTCTCCGACCTGAATGCCGGTGCTTTTTCGGTGGAAAATGCCAGCATCAACCTGAGGATTGAAAACAACTATGGAGTGGAGGGATATTATAGGATCAGTGAATTGAAAGCTAAAAACAGTGAAACCGGGGATGAAGTTCCATTGCAAGGCATCATGATCGACTCCAATCTGTTTATCGACAGGGCAATGCAGGAAGGCAACGGGTTAAACATCATTTATCCCAATATCCAATCCTATGATTTCTCCAATTCAAATTTCCCTGATATGATCAGCATTTTGCCCGATTTATTCACCTATAAAATTGAAGTCGACATGAATGTGCTGGGCGACAGCACCAACCACGATAATTTTTTCTATTACGATTCACCCATTAGTGTTTTCATGGATGCGGAAGTCAATCAGGGCGTGATGATACAGGATATGTTCGTTGAAAATACCATGGAATGGAACGGCAGCGGCGTTAGTTTTGACAATGTGGGCGAAGGGCAGATCGTGATCCTGTTTAAAAACGGTTTCCCTTTCTCCTTCGATGTGAACATGTACCTTGAAGATGAAAATCATGAAGTGCTGGATACATTGGTTTATAACGGTTTTGTCGAAGGAGGCTTGTTGGATGAAAACAACCGGGTGATCGAACCCACGGATTCGAGGATTACAGTCGGGCTTGATGACCGGCTGCGCCAATCCATTGTCGATGCCCGGTTCAACAACTACGAATTACTCATCAATTCTGCCGAAAGCAAGCATGTCAGGATCTATTCCGATGATATCCTTCAAATGAAAGTAATCGGTGATTTTACGCTTTTGGTCGAACAGGATTAAATTTTAGAAAAAACGTGAATAAACTGGCCTGTATATTATTATTTACGATCCTGGTGAAATTTTCAGCGGGACAGACGGGATTTTCAAATCCTTATTTCCCTTCCGAACCGAAAGGCCCGGGAGAATGGAAATTGCAGTTGTCGGGATATGCCAGCCAGGAATCCAATTCAAATTCCCTGGATAACCAGTTTTTCAATACCATCAACCGGTCAGGGTTCATTGAAAAAGATGTGATTGAAACACAAATCGACCATATTTCTGATAAAGCTTTGTCAGGCCAAATTTCAAACCTGGGTGCTGGAATATTTATCAACTCTGCAAAAAAACCGGGAAAGATATATTATTACGCCGGCTTTGACCATGATCATTACCTTGACACCTATATCGACAAGGATTTGGTGCAGCTGCTACTGTTGGGCAACAAGCCATTTGCTGGCCAAACACTTGAAATGCCGGCGACAAAATATTACAATATCTATTTCAACCAGGTAAAAGGTGGGGTCGGTTTTGGTTTCGGCAATGATGATGCAAGGCATGACCTGCTGGTCAAAGTGGGCATCAACAGCGGGCAGAATTATGATTATGTCGAATTGAACAACTCATCCGTTTATACCCATCCTGAGGGGGATTTTCTGGATATCACGGCCAATGTCATCAATCAGGCCTCCGATACGGTGTGGGCGACGGTTTTTGACATCAACGGAATGGGTGTGTCAACTGACATTTCTTATTCGTTTTTGAAAAAAGAAAATTTTTATCTGAATTTTTCGACCCGGAATCTTGGACTGATTTTTTGGAATGGGAATACTTTTTCGGGAGAAATTGATACCACTTTCCGGTTCGAAGGTTTGAGCAATGATTCCCTGAATTCACAAAACCTGCCTGGTGACTATTCATATAACAGCCTGCGGAGGCTATTGTTTAAAAACCCTGACAATGCAACTTTTTCAGAAATACTGCCCTGGAGCCTCAATCTTTCGGTGGGAAAATTCCTGGGAGGGCGAAAGTTTTACATTGGTTTTTCCGGGAATTTTTACCCCACACTGCAAGCCAACTATTTAATGGAAATTTTTGCCACCTGGAATATTCAAGAAAAGGTATACCTCACTCCTTTGGTGAAGTTCGGAAGTTACGGAAAACTCAATTTCGGAATGGCTGCCGGAGTCAGGTTTGCAGATCGATTCAGGATCGAACTCGGCTCGGCATACCTGAACAGCATGCTGGATGAGCACGGCCTGCTGGGCAATGGCGGATTTATCCGGCTGGTTTACACCCATTAATCATTCGATGCTTTGTAATCGGACGGCACCAGGCACTTGTTGTTTTCCCACCTGCCTTTAAGACTATCATCCGGAATGATCCTGTCATCACAATCCAGAAAATTACCATTTGAATCCGTTTTGATAATTCTGGCTTTTCCCGAAAGGATGGATTCAATAACAATTTCTTCAATCTCAATCGTTCCTGCCTCTTTATTTTCCGACCCCAAGCCGATCCCCAGTTCATTGTTCCACAGGTCCATTTCAGAAGCTACCTGATCATGGCTTGTAGGTTCGCCTTTCTTTTTCTTCTTTTTAAAGGTGATGTAATTCCCTTTTTCGTGGGCAATTCCCAACCATTTGGATTTTCGCCGGTCGATCTCCTGGGTGAGCAGTGCCAACCACAGGGTGTGCTTGTAGGCATCCAGTTGGCCTCCTGAGATGTTTTGATCGAGAGTGCCGGCGAATTTGATGCTGTCGGTCAGTTGGAGGGTATGTTTGGTGATATGGAATGATTTCTTCGCCACAAACGGATGAAAAACAACCCACCATTTTTCCGGTCGGCTAAGTCCCTTGAATCGTGGTTTTAGGTTTATTTGCTGTGCAGTACCGCTTGAGCAAAACATAATCATTAGGATTGTAACCAGGAAAATAGATTTAGCGTATTTCGAAATATTAAACATAGAAAATTTAAAGGTAACCAAAAATATAAAATACCTTTTGTTAAGTTTGAATCGTAGGATTTAATTTCATTACATTTGTTGCCCATTTAAAATTTTAAACATGAGTGCTTTATCTGAGAGGATTAAGAATATTTCGGAATCAGCAACCCTGGAAATGACACGGAAAAGCCGTGAGCTGAAATCGCAGGGAAAAAATGTGATCAACCTGAGCATCGGCGAACCTGATTTCAACACCCCGGAAAATATCAAGGATGCAGCCAAAGAAGCCATTAATGCAAATCAAACCCATTACACACCTGTTTCGGGTATTTTGGAGTTGAGGAAAGCCATTGCTGAAAAATTGAAAAATGACAACCAGCTGGATTTTACCTACCAGCAGGTCGTAGTTTCGAACGGGGCCAAGCAATCCATTGCCAATGCCTTGTTGTGCCTGGTAAATCCTGGAGATGAAGTGATCGTTCCGGCTCCTTTCTGGGTGTCGTATCCCGAAATGGTTAAACTGGCAGAGGGGAAATTTGTTGAGATCAAAAGTACCATTAAAACCGAGTTTAAAATAACACCCGACCAATTGGAAGCCGCCATTACGCCCAAAACCAAAATTTTCATGATCAATTCGCCTAATAATCCGTCAGGAACGGTTTATAACAGGGAAGACCTGGAAGGTTTGGCCAAAGTTCTTGAAAAACACAAACATGTTTATATTATCTCGGATGAGATTTACGAATATATCAACTACTCCGGTAAGCACGAAAGCATTGCGCAATTCCCTGGAATTAAGGACAGGGTAATTGTTGTAAACGGTGTTTCCAAAGGATTTGCAATGACCGGCTGGAGGATCGGCTACATGGCTGCACCCCTTGATATTGCGCAGGCATGCGATACCTTGCAGGGGCAAATTACTTCCGGTGCTTCTTCCATTTCTCAATTGGCTTCGTTAAGGGCTGTGAGAACCGTCCCGGCTACCTCGAAAGAATTGAATGAAATGATCGCGAAATTCAAGGAAAGGAGGGACCTGGTGCTGGAGAAGCTTAAAAGTATTCCGGGAATCCTGCCCAATAACCCGGATGGAGCATTTTACGTATTTCCAAATGTTTCGCATTATTTCGGAAAATCCAACGATACCGAAACTATTCGCAATGATGTGGATTTTTGTTTTTACCTGCTGGATAAAGCCCTTGTAGCGCTGGTTCCCGGTTCGGCATTCGGTAATCCCAATTGTGTGAGGATTTCATATGCAACATCCAACGAAAACCTGGAGGAGGCTTTGAACAGGATGAAAAAAGCCCTTGCCGACTTGTCTTGATCTCACTTGGGGAATGAAGTTAAAAGGTAATCGTTTCACTGAATTGTAACTTATGTTTTAAATAGCTATTTTTGCCCGGTCGAACCGAATTGCCGTCAAGTGGAGAATACCGATTACATAAAACTTTTTGATTCGTTCAGCAATTGCAACGTACTTATTGTGGGTGATGTGATGGTAGATTCATACCTGTGGGGAAAAGTAGACCGGATTTCCCCGGAAGCACCTGTTCCCATCGTCAGGGTTAAAAAGCGCGAAAACCGCCTGGGAGGGGCAGCCAATGTGGCGCTAAATATCAAAGCCCTGGGAGCAAATCCTATTTTGTGTTCGGTAATTGGAAAGGATCAGAAAGGGGAAGAGTTCCTGGGATTGATGAAGGCAGAGCATATGCAAATAAAGGGTATTCTTCAAAGCGACCGCCGGATCACAACAACCAAATTCAGGGTGATCGGAAATAAATCACAATTGCTCCGCGTGGATGAAGAAACGGATATCCTGCTCAATGACAATGATCGAATTGAGCTGCTATCTCACTTTGAAAATATTTTGGAGCAAACCCGAATTGATGTGATCATCTTCCAGGATTATGACAAAGGGGTAATTTCCGAACCCCTGATTGAGCATATTGTTCTCGTAGCAAAAAAGAAGGGTATTCCGGTAACCGTTGATCCAAAAAAGAGAAATTTCAGTTTTTACCGGAATGTAACACTTTTTAAACCCAATCTGAAAGAGCTGAAAGAAGGCCTTAAACTGGATTTTGATCCGGGAGACCATAATAAGTTGTTAGAAGCTGTGGCGGAGCTCAGGCATCATATCAAACCGGAAATAATGCTTATAACCCTTTCCGAAGATGGAGTTTTAGTGGCTTATCAAAAGGACGGGATAAAAAAGGAAAAGATCATTCCCACGCATGTACGTTCCATATCGGATGTTTCAGGGGCAGGGGATACGGTCATCAGTGTTGCATCGCTTTGCCTGGCCCGGAAAGTTGACCCCGTTTCGATGGCGTACCTTGCAAATTTGGCCGGCGGATTGGTTTGCGAGAAAGTTGGAGTTGTTCCGGTGGATAAAAAACAATTGTTGAATGAAGCATCGGAATTGCAACAAAATGATTAGGATTTAAGCC
>JAFGBL010000121.1 GCA_016933115.1 Bacteroidales bacterium
AAAGTATAGTCGAATAATTTTCTCCAGTTCAGGCAATTGGTTTTTATGAATAAATAATGTTTCTTCGATGGTTGTAATTTCTATCAATCCGTTTTCGCAGAGCCAGCTAATAAATGAAATCTCAATGTTATGATGGGAAATGATCTCAATTGCAGGTATCAAATTTTTAGTATCCATCAGTCCGGGTGTTTTTAAGATTCAGCCAATTCTGAAAATAACTCTTTTTGTTTTTCAGTTAAATTCGTTGGGATTTTAACTACATAAGTAATGAAAAAATCACCAAACTTACCCTCTGCTTTATAAACCGGAAATCCTTTGCCCCTCAGCTTTATTTTGGTTCCATTTTGAGTTTCGGGTTTTACCTTCAATTTTACTTTTCCCGTCAGCGTCCCGATTGTAATTTCGCCTCCCAAAACCGCTGTGAATAAATCAATTTCGACCGTGGAATATAAATTATTCCCCAGGCGTTTTATCGACGGGTGATTTTCTATTGAAAACCTGAGGTATAAATCACCTTTGGGTCCACCATTAATTCCCGGGCCTCCGTGTCCGGTTATTTTAATTGATTGGCCGTTTTCAATACCGGCCGGAACGGTAATCCGTATTTTTTTACCATTTACGTTTAACATTTGTTTGTGCGTTTCATAAGCATCAATCAGATTGAGATGAATCTCAGCCATATAATCTTCTCCCCTGAATTTTATTTGTCTGCTTTGTTCGTCACCTCCATATCCACCGAACATGGATTCAAAAAAATCAGAAAATTTTCCGGCATATTGCGAACCTGAAAACCTTGATTCATTTGAATTTGACGATTGGCCCCGATACTGATTTGCCTGCTCAAATTGATCAGCATGTTGCCAATCCTTTCCATACTGATCATATTTTTTCCGTTTATCGGGGTCACTCAACACTTCATTCGCTTCGTTGATTTGCTGGAATTTGCTTTTCGCCTCTTTGTCATTTGGATTTAAATCAGGATGATACTTCCGTGCCAACTTCCGGTAGGCATTTTTGATGTCCTTTGGCGTTGCCGTTTTAGCTATCCCTAATATTTTATAATAATCTACGAAATTCATTCCTTTCGTAATTTAAAATGCAAGTTGCAGGTCAATTTATTCATTCACTGGCAAATTTGATCAGCTTCTGATTAAACTTTAGTGTTTCTTCCAGAAACAAACTATGTCCGCTATTCTCAAATGCAATTAAAGTTGAGTTTGAAATTCCGGCATTCATCTGTTCAGCCAGATCAAATGAACATATTTTGTCTTTTTTACCATGCATGATCATTGTTGGAATTGAAATCTTCTTCATGTCACTTCTGAGGTCTGTATCGCGCAAAGCGATTAAACATTCACCCATTGCATGAGAGGAGGCACTCAATCCTATCCCATTTAACCAATTGCGGATACCTTCATTGAGCGATATTTCGGTAGCAGAAAATATTTTGGAAAAATTGGATAATAGCTTTGGGCGGTTCTGATAATTCAACTTAATTAAATCATCAACCGCATTTTTCGGAAGATTGAAAGGGAAGTTTTTTCGTTGTGTCCAAACAGGCGCTGCCGCTGCGAACAAAACCAGTTTAGAAACATGAGATCCATCATCTGACGATGCATAGCGAATAGCAATAGCACCGCCCATCGAGAAACCACCTAAAACAGCATTTTCTATTTCAAGTTTGCATAATACATTTTTAATATCCAAGGCATGTACATCGTAGTTGTAAGATCCATAAGGTTTATCAGATTTGCCAAAACCTCTTAATGTAATACCAATTACACGAAAATTTTTATTTATCAGATCATTGTATTGGTATTCATACATTTCATCACTTAACGGCCAACCATGTATTAGTATGATAGGCCTGCCTTCGCCTGCGTCTGTAATGTGGAGGCGGACATTGGGTTCAACATTGATATATTCTGCCCTGGCCCATCCAGTTAATGCCTCATTGCTTTGTTTTACCATTTTTCAAATTATTAAATAACCGACGTTGTATATTTGCCATTTGTTTAAGCTCTCTTTATCTAATCCTCATTTTCCCATTCCCCCTGCTTGATCAGAAGCTATATATCCAGAAATAATTTCTATTGAAACCGGTGGTTCAGGTCACCTGGTTTTTAGTTTTAAAAATCAGATAATTCTCCAGACCCATTTGTTCGATCTGATAATATTGCATTTCTGCCCAATTGATGTGGTTTTCTTCCATTTCGTTGATCCGTGTCAATAAATCAATGGTGACTTGATCATAAACCTTACGAATAAGTTCTTGTGCTGCAATCGAACTCGTTGAAATAAATATTTTTTTGTTCCTTTTCATTATTTCTATTTTTAAGTAATCTGCAAATTTTGAGACCACTAAATTAGGGCAAAGGGAAAGGGAATATGTTACATAATTTTTTGAAAGAATTACATTATTCACACATTTTCAATATTTTATCACTACCTTAACTTGATGTGCACGAAGAAATATTTTAAATATTTCGTTAAACATCAGCGGAACCAAACCCAGAGAAATTGCAATTATCCAACCATCGAGATCAAGCATTTGCAAATGGAATGCACGTTGCATTACTGGAATCCCAATTACAATCAACTGAAGAAGTACACCCAGCAAAATGGCTCCGGACAGAAATTTATTAGAGAAAATTCCAATCCTGAAAATGGATTTTTTGGTATTCCTGACTGCCAAGGAATAAAACAACTGGCATAAAACCAACACCATAAAAGCCATGGTTCTGGCATATTCAACAGTATTCGCCGGCACATCATGATCAAAAGGGCTGAAGCCGTGTTCGTAATATCCATACCAGAAAGCCAAAAACGTAAGCATTCCAATTAAAAAACCACCAAGTATAATATGCATGCCTGCGCCTCCTGCAAAGAAACTCTCTTTTGCATTACGGGGTTTTTCACTCATCACATCAGGGTTTCCGGGTTCCATGCCCAGAGCCACTGCGGGAAATGAATCTGTGAGAAGGTTGATCCAAAGAAGCTGCGTAGCGATTAATGGGGCTTCCCAGCCCACAAGAAGGGTTATAAAAATGGCAACAACCTCACCAAGGTTACAGGTAAGAAGAAAGATAACCGTCTTTTTAATGTTATTGTATATGTTCCTGCCTTGTTCAATGGCCGTGACAATGGTGGCGAAATTATCATCTGCAAGAATCATATCCGACGCTCCTTTAGCGACGTCTGTGCCTGTGATTCCCATAGACACTCCTATATCGGCGGTATTTAATGACGGGGCATCGTTAACACCATCGCCAGTCATGGAAACTATGTTTCCGTATGACTTAAGTGCGCTTACTATTTTTACTTTATGTTCGGGTGAGACACGTGCAAATATGCGATAATCGTTTATCCTTTTGGTAAATTCTTCCTTAGAAAAACCATCAATTTCCTGGCCTGTAACCGTCTGGTCAATTGTATCAGCAATTCTCAGTTCTTTTGCAATAGCGAATGCTGTGTGTTTGTGGTCACCGGTAATCATGATGGTCGTGATACCGGCAATTTTTGCTTTTGAAATGGAAGTCTTTACCCCGGTCCGGGGTGGGTCATTCATTCCGACAAGCCCTGTTAGGATCAGGTCACTTTCTATTTCAGCAGCATTACCTGCAGATTTTACCGGTTTATAAGCCACGCCCAGTGTGCGAAGCGCATTATTCGCCATACGTTCAG
>JAFGBL010000122.1 GCA_016933115.1 Bacteroidales bacterium
AAAGTAGTGTTAAGCCCTGGTGGTATAAGCAGTTTTATGGGAGGTAAAGTAGGCATTGGATTGGAAGATCCTTTGGCTCGCTTAGAAGTCAGCGGCGAAAATGCTGAAACCGGAATATTTGGTAGTTCCGTCAGTGGCCCTGGAGTATGGGGCGCATCCGGTTCGGGTTTTGGTATATATGGACAAAGTACAGTAAGCTGGGCGGGATATTTTTCAGGCAATGTTTATGTTGCAGGAACACTTGCAAAAGGTGCAGGATCATTTGTTATTGATCATCCGCTCGATCCTGAAAACAAACTGCTTCGCCATAATTTCGTGGAATCGCCGGAAAACCTTGTGATATACCGGGGCAAAGCCGAATTAAATGCAAACGGTGAAGCGGTTGTTGAATTGCCTGATTATTTCAAAGTATTAACAAAAGAGGATGAAGCATCCATTCATTTAACCCCGGTTGGGAGGCCCTTCCTGACAGGTGCTGAATGGAACAATGACTTCTCCGGAATTATCATTTACGGGGATCAAAATCGAGAAGTATTTTGGGAGGTGCTGGCCGATCGCGATGACCCGGTCATTCATGAACTGGGAAGACCTGTTGAAGAAGAAAAAGGCGGAGAAAATACACTTTGCGAAAAGGGTAAACTGCTTTACCCAAAGGCATACGGCTATCCTGAAACTGCAGGGAGAGATTATGAAATGATAAAGTTAAGTACACACAATAAATAAAACTTTAAAACCATGAAAAGGTTTAAAATGATTTCATTATTGATGGTGATGGCCATAATTGCATCCGCTCAACCGCCTGAAGCCTTCAAATATCAGGCTGTGGTAAGGAATGTCGCCGGTAATCTGATCGTTGATCAGAGCGTTAGTTTCAGGACAAGCATACGTGACGGCACACCAACAGGAACGATCATTTACCGGGAAACACATGCATCCGTGACAAATCAATTTGGCCTTGCAACTTTGACGATTGGAGAAGGTGCAGTTGTATCGGGGACCTTCAGCAACATTAATTGGAGTGCCAGTTCGAAATACCTTGAAGTGGAATGTGATCCACTGGGTGGATCTTCTTATGTCCTTATGGGCACTTCTAAACTAAACAGTGTGCCCTATGCATTATTTTCCAATAAATCGGCCGATGCCTATTGGTCAAAAGCGGGTAATAATATTTATTATAATACAGGTTATGTTGGCATAGGCAATTCATCACCTGTTACGAATTTGTCGATAAAATCTTCAGGATATACGCATGGGATACAACTTTTCTCCAGCGATGATGACCTGCTTTTCAGGGTGCGGCAGAACAGCGATGAATCCGGATCGGTATATCTGTATGATGGAACAGGAACGAATACCCTTGCTTTGAGTGGGTCAGGTAATTCTTATTTCAATGCCGGCCTGGTAGGGATTGGGACTTCAAGTCCCTCTGCAGGCCTGCATGTTAAAGGTACAGGATATCCCAATTCATTTCTCTTTATACAAAGTGATGAAGATGAAGATGCAGGGATCAGATTTTATGAAGGCAGTGAGGTTAAATGGCATATGTATCACAATGCTCTCTCTGACAGGCTCATGATTATGAATTCGGATTTTTCGCATCCCATATTGGTCGCTAATCAATACAATGGTAAAGTTGGTATTGGAACGTCCAATATCACTGGCAGACTTACAGTTGAGGATGAAACAAGGGCATTAGATGCCACAACAACAACAGGTAATAATTCTGTTATATTAGGTTGGGAATGGGCTGCGGTGAACGCATGGTCTTATAATCACAAGGCAATTCTAGCGATGACCAATTATGGATTGGCCGGCGACTTTCAGGGAAATGTGCTGATTACCGGTAGCCTTTCAAAAGGAAGCGGCTCCTTCCTGATTGACCATCCGTTGGATCCGGAAAACAAACTCCTCCGGCACAATTTTATAGAATCTCCCGAAAATCTTGTGGTTTACCGGGGGAAAGCCAAACTTAATTCCAACGGAGAAACAGTAGTGGAACTACCTGACTATTTCGAAGCGCTTACAAAAGAAAATGAAGCCACTGTAACCCTGACCTCAATTGGTAAACCTTTTTTAACAGGATACGAATGGGAACATGATTATAAGTGTTTTAAAGTTTATGGAGATCCGGACAGGGAGATATCATGGGTTGTGTTTGCCGACAGGGATGACCCGGTGATGCATCAGCTTGCCCGACCGGTAGAAGAAGAAAAAGGGCCGGATAATATTTACTGTGAAAAAGGCAAATTATTGTATCCTGAAGCTTATGGATATCCTATGTCAAAACTAAAAAATTATGAACAATGGGTTTATATGAATGAACGAATGAACAAGAAATCTAATGACAGTGATTAAAATGATATTATATCGAATGATTAATTATAAAAATATTTAAAAACGACACAAATGAAAACACAATTCTTTTTTGTACCAATCTTATTTTTGGCAGGAGCACTATTTTGTTCGGCACAATCCATCGAACGGCAGGTGATTGCCTCCTCCGGAGATTATTTTGAGGGAGCAAACATTTCGCTAAGCTGGACATTGGGCGAAATTGCTACCGAAACCTTCACCGGAGGTAATCTGATTCTGACACAGGGCTTTCAACAACCCGGCGTAACCCTCAGGATCAATGCGGATCTGACAGCTTTCCTTGAGGGACCCTATAATGGAACGGATATGGGCACTGATTTGAACATTTTACCAGATTTTCCATTATCGCAACCCTACAATCAGGCTCCCTGGAACTATAATGGAACCGAGAACGTAAGTTCTTTACCAAATCCTGGTATAGTGGATTGGATTTTGGTCGAATTGAGGGATGCTGAAAGTGCTTCATCTGCAACTCCAGGCACCAGGATTGCTACAAAAGCAGGCTTTATTTTAGCCGATGGTTCAGTGGTTGATTTGGATGGATCCAGTGAGCTGCATTTTGATGTTACTGTCGACAACAACCTTTTTGTAGTTCTATGGCACAGAAACCATTTGGGTATGATGTCCGCATTTCCATTGACAGAATCAGCCGGTGTTTATACTTATAATTTCACCACAGCCATGGGCATGGCGTATCTCAATGGACAGAAAAGCTTAAACGGCAGTGTATATGGGATGTATGCCGGTGATGCTGATGGCAATCCAGAAATTAATATTGCAGATTTAACTTACTGGCAAACACAGGCAGGTACAAAAGGTTATAAATCGGGCGATTTTTCGATGGATGGGGAGGTTAATAATCCTGATAAGAATGATCACTGGTTTGAAAATATCAGTGTACAATCCCAAGTACCAGAGTAAATAATAAAAAAGGGGGGAATTTACCCATAAAAAACCATAAAGGACAGTACACCTTACATCTTCGCAAATATCGAAGTACCTGTTTCCAAAGTCCCGCCGATGGCGGGACTATTTTTTATCAAATGATCAATCGGTAAAATATCATTTTTTCAATATCTTTGCCCGTAACCATATTGCTTCAAAAACAAACAAGATGAAATCAATTTTACCCCTTTTAATCATTTGCGTATTTATTTCGGAAACGATTTATTCACAAACCATTCCTTCCACCTTTGACCTCAGGAATGTGAACGGTGAGAATTATGTAACTTCCGTTAAAAGCCAGTCCGGCGGGACTTGCTGGACACACGGTACCATGGCTGCCATCGAAAGTAACCTGTTGATGAACGGCAATTGGGCTGCTGCCGGCGAAACAGGCGAACCCAACCTGGCCGAATACCACCTCGACTGGTGGAACGGTTATAACAGCTACTACAACCAGGATCTCGATCCGCCTTATAATAATGGGCAAGGATTGGAAGTACATCAAGGCGGAGACTATAGGGTGGTAACCGCTTATTTATCCAGGCTCGATGGGGTTGTCAGGGATATCGACGGGCAATCGTACAACGATCCACCGAACCGGACCGGGTCTGGTTACCATTATTATTACCCGATGGATGTGGAATGGTATACAATAGGGTCAAATTTTGAAAACATGGATTTCATCAAATCTCAGGTTATGGCTGAGGGGGTAATGGCTACTTGCATGTGTTGGAGCAGTTCATTTTTCAACTATAGTTATTATGCCCATTATCAGCCAGCAGCTAATATTGATGATCCCAATCATTCAGTGTCCATCGTCGGTTGGGATGATGATTTCGATAAAAATAAATTCAAGACAACACCTCCCGGAAATGGTGCGTGGCTTTGTAAAAACAGTTGGGGATCGGGATGGGGCCTTGGCGGTTATTTCTGGATTTCCTATTACGATAAACATGCCTGCCAAAACCCCGAGATGGGGGCCGTAACCTTTAAAAATACCAACCTGATGCAATTCGATACGGCTTACTACCATGACTATCATGGCTGGCGTGATACATTAACAACGGCCTCAGAAGTATTTAATGCTTTTACGGCTGCTCAGAATGAAGACATTGTTGCTGTTAATTTTTTTACGGCTGAAAATGATGTGGTTTATACCTGTAAAATTTATCAGCAATTTGATGGAAATGAATTATCCGCAGAACTGGCCTCTGTATCGGGTACAATAGCATATAGTGGTCTGCATACAATTGAACTCAGTAACCCGATCACCGTTTTGAGCGGTCAGGAATTTTATATCTATCTGAATCTGTCGGCCGGCGGGCATCCTTACGACCGCACTTCAGATGTACCGGTTTTGCTCGGTGCCAGCTACAGGACCATTGTACCTTCGATCGCCAATCCCGGCGAAAGTTTTTATTACGATGGAAAAGGCTGGGAGGATTTTTATGATTACACCGATCCATCCGGGTTTCAGCACACCGGGAATTTCTGCGTCAAAGCGCTGGCAAATCACAACCATCACATTTTTATCGGATTAAAGGTATATTTGGAAGGGCCTCACAATGGCAACGATATGAATACGGACCTGAATCCTCTAATTCCCCTTCAACAAACCTTGACGGTTATCGGGTATAACGGGACGGAAGAAGTGGAAGCAATCCCCAATACAGAAATTGTTGACTGGATTGGTGTTGAGCTCCGTGATGCACTGGATATCAATTTAGCTACAGATGAAACCACCGTTGCAGGTGGGGCATTCTTCCTTCTGAGAAATGGAAGTATTGTCGGACTTGACGGAAGCTCGTTGCCAAAATTTGATGTGCAGATAGCCAACCAGTTGTTTTTGGTTATCTGGCATCGTAACCATTTGCCGGTCATGTCGAAATATCCGCTTTCTGAATCTGGTGGGATTTATTCATACGATTTTACTACTTCGGCTGACAGGGCCTATGGAGATAACCAAAGTGATCTGGTCGGTGCTTTTGGTATGTTCAGCGGCGATATGAACGCCGACGGAACCATCAACGAACCGGACATTTCCGATACCTGGACCAATGAAGCCGGCCAAACCGGTTACCTGCAAAGCGATGTGAATATGGATGGGCAAACAAATAACAGGGATAAAAATGATCTGTGGTGGTGGAATAGAGGAAAATCTAAGATTCTGCCGGAATAAATTTCCGAAGTTTTAAATTCATGGTTCCTGGTCAAACCAAAAACCAGGAACTGTAAAACAAATTCAATATTTTCATCTTTGCAAATACCGAAGCTTCAGTATCCAAATCAAACCCTGCTAAATGCGGGGGGTTTTTTATCTTAAATTTTTATTATATTTGCATAATTAATTTTAACCATCAAACACCCGTAATATGAACAAGTATATTTTGTTGAGCATTGGCTTTTTGTGCTCCGTTACAATCATTTTCGGTCAGGTAACTTCCGATTTCGAAACCAACATCGAAGGCTGGTACTCCGAAGGAGACGGTGACTATGAATGGGAGATTGGCACCGGTACTCCGGGCAACAATTTCCGGGTGAACGATGATGCCACCGGCGACATCAACCTGAGTTATGCACCCGCAAAGTTTCTTGGCAACTGGTCGAACACTACTGCCGGCGATTTTCTTTCTGCAGATATTTTCCTGCATCAAATTAGCGGTGGATATGCCAATGGAAACTTTGTTTTTCAAATTGAAGGCCCCGGAGGTAAAGCCAAAGCCCTGGAGGGCACCAATCCAAATCCTTTTGACGCCTGGATTACCTATTCAGTCAATATGGATCCGGCAGAATGGAATGTTTTAGAGGGAACCTGGAGTGGTATTTTACAACAGGTCAACGAATTGATTGTGCGGATGGAATATATTAACGGAGATGAATGGAACCGGCTCGATAATGTAATTCTTTCCTTCACACCTGTTGTTATTCCTGTAGCACCTGTTATTTGTTCCGGCTTCGAAGAGGGAGGATACGATGGCTGGTCGTTCTCTGGTAACGGAAGCGTGAGCAACCAGACATCCGGTGGAAATCCTGGCAGATACATCAGGATAAACAATGGTTCGGGAACTGCAGTAGCCCTGGCACCTCCAAAATTTCTGGGTGACTGGAGCCTGATTGACAACCACAACGCCGAATTACATGTCGATCTCAATATTAATGGCTATACAGGCAATCCACTGACTACTGGTTTTTTTGTAAAGATCGCAGGCCCGGGAGGTGAAGCCGAATTCCCGGTGGGTTCGGAAATTTCTTATGCATACAACGAGAGTCCGTGCAAAAACCACTACCCGGTTTTCGGACAGGCATGATGAATAGCCCTGTGGATGCAAATAGCGGGTTTAAAGCGATGGTC
>JAFGBL010000123.1 GCA_016933115.1 Bacteroidales bacterium
TGAAATTTTTAAAGATTATAAATTAAATCAGATTTTGAATGAAAAAGATCAATATATCCAGGGAACTATTTATCCGTAACAGGAGCAGGTTGGTTAAAGAACTAAAACCGGGTGCAGTTGCCATCATCTCTGCAAATGACGAACTCACCCGGTCAGGTGACCAAAATTATCCGTACAGGCAAAATTCGGACCTTTTTTATTTAACCGGTCTGGAACAGGAAAAATGCATGTTGGTGCTTTGTCCCGGCCATCCCGATAAAAATCTGAGAGAAATTGTTTTCACTGTCAAACCCGATGCCAACGTCGAAACATGGGGTGGCCATCAATTGACCAAACAGGAAATTGGTAAAATTTCAGGTGTTCAAACCGTAAAATGGCTTGATCAATTCGACTTGATCATACGTGATCTGATCATTCAGTCGGAATATGTTTATTTGAACAGCAATGAATATGTTAAATACCAGACGGAAGTTGTCTACCAAAGTCACCGTTTAATCTGCAGGCTCAAAGACCAATTTCCGCTTCATCATTTTGAAAGGCTGGCCCCTATCCTGGTTACTTTACGAACCATCAAACAGACGGAAGAAATTAACTTAATTAAGGAAGCTTGTTCCATTACGGATTCTGCTTTCAGAAGGGTGCTGAAATTTGTGAAACCTGGAGTAAGTGAATATGAAATTGAAGCCGAAATCACCCACGAATTCATAACTAAAGGGGCCAGGGGGCATGCTTATGAACCCATTATCGGATCGGGGAAAAATGCGATGATCCTCCACTACACCGAAAATAGCGAAACCTGCAAGGATGGTGACCTGGTGTTGATGGATTTTGGAGCTGAAGTTGGCAATTATGCTGCCGATTGTTCCCGGACCATTCCAGTTAATGGCAAATTTACCGATCGTCAAAAAGCTTGCTATGAGGCTGTACTCAGGGTTCAAAAAGAGGCTATGAAATTATATGTCCCTGGAAATTCCTGCAACGATATCAATAAAGCAGTTTGGAAAATGATGGAAAAGGAAATGATTGTTCTTGGCTTGTTCACTGAAAATGAAGTCAAAAAACAGAATCCCGATAATCCCTTATATACAAAATACCTGATGCATGGAGTTGCCCATTTTATCGGACTGGATGTCCACGATGTGGGGAGTAAATACCAAAAGTTGGAAAAAGGAATGGTGATCACCTGCGAGCCGGGATTATACATTAAAGAGGAAGGAATAGGCATCCGCATCGAAAATGACATCCTGGTTGATAATATTCCGGTGGATTTGATGGCCCATATTCCGAGGGAAATTGATGAAATTGAAGAATTAATGATCACAAATAGCTAAATAATTCTAATTGTGAGGTCAGGTTTCTCTGTCTTCTTTTAATAAATCGCCACCTTTTTGACTTGATTCCATTTGTTGCAATCGCAACAACCATTTTTTACGCGCAAGTTGTTGCATATCGACCTGGCTATCGGTTTCGTCGATGATTTCCAGGCCCAGCAGGGTTTCAAAAATATCTTCCAGGGTTGCAATTCCTGCCACACTACCGTATTCGTCGACAATTAAGGTGATGTGTTCGCGTTTTTCAAGCAATTTTTCGAAAACCGCCGGAATTGTTAAATTTTCGTAACAAACCAGAATTTCTCTTTTGATTGCATTCAGTTTTAATGAAAACTGATCTTTGGCCAACTTTTCAAGAACATCATATTTCAACACGTAGCCCGTGATGTTATCGATTTTTTTCGAATAAATTGGAATCCTGGAATACCGGAGGAATTCCTTGTTATTGAAAAAATCCTGTAAAGTAAGAGATTCCGGGGCTGCAACCAGAACGGTCCTGGGTGTCATAATCCTGTTCACTTTTATGAACCTAAATTTGAGAAGGTTATTGATGATTTTTTGCTCCGATTCCTCAAAAATCCCCTCTTTGTGCCCTAAATGGACCAATGCTGCCATTTCATCACGGCTTATTGAGTTAGGCCTTTTTTTACCAATTACCAGATTTGTGATCCGTTTCGAAAGCCAAACCAAAGGATATGAGATATAAATCATGATGATCAGAACATGCGATGAAGCCAATGCCAGTTTCCTCCAATGCCTGGCCCCAATTGTTTTGGGAATGATTTCTGAAAAAATAAGAATCAGAAATGTTAAAACGGCTGAAATGATCCCGAAATATACATCACCAAAAACTTTTACAGCCTGGGCTCCTACCCCTGCAGCTCCCACTGTATGTGCAATGGTATTAATGGTAAGGATGGCAGCCAATGGCTGATCAATATTCGATTTCAATCGTTTCAGCAACCTGGCCGATTTTTTACCTTCCATGATCCTGGTTTGGATAAATGACATGGTTACCGATAAAATCACGGCTTCCAACACCGAACACATGAATGAAAAGGCAAGCGCAAGAATTAAATAAATGAATAAAAGTCCCACTTTTAAAATTCTATCTATTTAACAAAAATACCAATGAAAATATTAAAAAGCTAATCGATTTGTAATATGAGTTGAAATACCGTTCAGAAATTTGTAATAAGCAATGGCCTGCATCAAGCCCCGAACCTTATAAACTGAACTATTGAATAAATGAAATTGATTACTTCTTCAGGACGGCTAATCCTTTTTTTACGTCATTGGCAAGTCCTTCAATGGTCAACTTTTCAAAAAGGTCGAAAAGCTCCTGTTTTACCCGGATATAATCCTTGTGTATGGGGCAGGGTTCATGACTGTCGCAGCCATTGAATCCAAGTCCGCATTTGTTGAAATAGGCCTCACCTTCCAAAACCAGAACGATTTTTTGAAGATTTAAAGGGCGAATATTTTGATCAAAGAAAAAACCTCCTCCCCTGCCTTTCATGGACCTTACCAGGCCATGCTTGGTCAATAACTGCATGAATTTTCCGGTGTAAGCTTCGGGCGATGCAATTTCCCTTGCTATATCCTTTACTCCCGGCCTGGCCCCCTGTTGGTTTTGTATTTCAATAAAAACCAATGCCCTGATCGCATATTCTGTAATTTTTGCAAGCATTCGATTCACTTATATTTTCATTATCAAAGAAAAATAAAACATTTCAAATTGCAAAATTAATAAATAAAGATATATAGGTCTTTTTATATTAATTATTTATTATTTTTGCAAAAATTCTAAGAGACTGTTTAA
>JAFGBL010000124.1 GCA_016933115.1 Bacteroidales bacterium
AACCATGGCAGAAAACCACCGTAAATAAAAACAGTGGTTTTCATTATTCAATGGTTCCGGGATAAAGCAAAAAGGCCCGACGATAAATGTCGGGCCCAGGGTTCATGGCTTTTGGCTGAAATTTATTTACTAACCTTCGGGTGGCACTTCACGCCCGATTGAAGGACTGTTGGGATCACCTCCTAAGAAAAAGGCAACCCACTGTTTTTTTGTCCCATAAATTTCGTACACCGTATGGTTGTATACAACCCTTGCACAACACAACCCGTTATTCTCCGAACGTAATACATCATTCAGCGAAAGCTGTGCGTGCATTGCTTTCACCAATCCTTGATTTTGCAGTGCTTCGGTAATTTTGATTTTTACAACCGGCGAGTCCGGAGCTGCCTGGGTAAGCAGCATAGTTCCAAAAGTAAGGAACGCGACCATTAACATGATTTTTGAAGTTTTCATTTTGACCTCCTTTAAAATTGGTTTAACATAGTTTAATTTTGGTTAAAGTTTATGAAGCAAATATACAGCGGTTCAAGTTCAGAACCATGGCAGAAAACCACCGTAAATAAAAACAGTGGTTTTCATGGGGTAGTAATTTGGCTTATTAAAAACAAAAAATCCCGCCAGGAGAGCCTGGCAGGATTTTATGTCATGGTTTCGGATAGGTTTATTTTTCACTAATATTCAGGTGGTGGTTCTGTACCTGAAGGTGGTGTTTTCGGATCCCCACCGATAAAAAAGGCAACCCATTCTGCTTTTGATGCATGAATTTCGTAAAGATTACTTCTGTATTTTACCCTTGCACGGCAAATGCCTTGATTTTCCGAACGTAATACGGCGTCCAAATCGAGTTGAACATACATGGCATTTACCAGTCCGCGATTCATTAGAGCTTCGCCCAATTTAATTTTTATCACTGCAGATTCCGGTTCCGGATTTACTGAAGTGGCAAAGAGCATGGTTCCAAAAGCAAGGAACGCTAACGTTAACATTAATTTTGCAGTTTTCATGACTTTAAGTTTTAATTAATAATTTGGTTAAATGATAGTTTAAGTTTATGAAGCAAATTTAATATGGTTTAAACCGAAAACCATGGCAGAAAACCACCGAAAATAAAAACAGTGGTTTTCAGGGAGGAGGTTTCTTGTGTAGTGCCAAAATAAAAAAAGCCCGCACAGGGCGGGCTTTGAGCTATTTGAGTTAGTTTTTTTATCAGAAGGGAATGTGGTAACTTGCTCCGTTATTCGGGAACCAATAATCGTTTTTATCCTGGTTATTGGATTGGTCGTCCATATTCAGGTCACCCCCGAGATAACCCGCATTGCCTGCATCGGTTGCCCATCCGTCAACCACATCAAGGTCATCGATGGCTCCGTCTGCATTCACATCACCGGCAGCCATACCCCAAACGCCGGTTTCCAGTTCCTTATAATCATCGGTAGTGGCGTCATATACTTTATCCAAACCGGTAGTAAAGTCGTAGGAAACCAATGTTCCCTCCACGGGATTCAGTCCTGTTGCCGACATAATACCCAGGTGATTTCGGTGCCAGATGACGATGTACATGCCGGTGAAGAAATCACTCTTAATGGATAACCTCCTTGAACCATTGTAGCTGCAAACCTGACCGTTAACTTCAAGCAGGGCTGGAATCTGAATGCCAGTTCCGGCATCCGAATAACTTTCGTCACGAAGTTCAACCAGTATCCAGTCGGTGGTAACTGCACCAGCAATAGATGGGCTGGTTTCAGTTCCTTCATATTGCCACAGAGGAAGGCTGTTTCCATAATAAGGAAGTGCCGGTCCGTATGGTTGTTCATAAGGAAGGAACAAATCGCTGGTCATGCTATGTGATGCTATATCATAGGCACCTTCGAGCAGGACTTTTATATCCAAACTGAAACCTTCTGTAAGCACCTGATCGGCACCGTTTGTTCCGGGACTTCCCTTTTCCCAATCAGGATTCGTATAGGTACTTTCGACCAATACTGCTGTTGACCATAAAGTGCCATCATTATTTTCTTCATCAGCCAATCCGGTGTAAACCATTGAAGCGCCATGAGGATCAGGCCAAACTGGTCCTCCATCCCACTCAATACGGTCAATTTCAGTAACTCCGTCAGGCAGATAAAGAATGATCTCGTCATCACTGTTTCCCAATGCAAAGGATGACGGAAATGCATAATCACATGCATAACCTCCATTTGTACCGGGGTCAGCATTGTTGCCAAGGACTGCAAATCCAAACGCAGGTACTGTAAGCGGTCCTGCAATCGTATGGCTATTTGATCCGAGGTCTTTCATAATCCATCCGGCCATATTAACAGCAGAACTTGAATTGTTATACACTTCAAACCACTCTCCTGATGAGTCGGAAACCGAATCAGGGTTTTGCATAACTTCAGTGATGATTATTTGAGGAAGTGTAAAATCGAGAACATTGAAAGGCAGACTTGTACCACTCAGTAAACCAAAGGGATCATCATCCGTGGCCGTAATTGTGACGTTTGTTCCTGCCGGCGCCATGCTAACTTCGGTTACCGTAACTTCACTGGTCCCGTTCAATATGGTTCCTGATACAGTACTTCCGGTTGTAAAGTCCACAACACCTAAATCACCTCCATTGGTAGTAAATGAAAAACTTAAATCTCCAGTTACGAAAGCAGGATCTCCAAATGCATCCTGGATTTGGACGACAACATCGAAATCATTGTTTTCATAAGGATCGACACCACTATTGACAGAGATAACGGCTAATTTGGTTGCGGGATTAACTGACAACGGTACAACATCGTCGAGACTTCTTGGGTTAATGCGATAGTAGGGTCCCGACCAATACCAGTCAATCACCCCGGTTATGGATAAATATGTTGCGCCAACAGTAAGCGGAACGCTTGCGACATTATTGCCTACATAAAATGTATAGGTCGCCTTGGCATCGGACCAGGAGCATGCATAATTTGGACTTACCACAGATAATGAATCTACAACGAAATTTGAAATGGATACCAACTGCCCCTCATATGGTTCGGCCGGGTCAGTATTTGCAGCTATTGTGCTGCTGATATCTGAACCGTCGATGTTTGTTGGTCCATAGGGCGAATTTCCGCCTGAAATAATGGAAATTAATGAGGCATTGATTATTTCACTTAAATTGTTATACGGGCTTCTTACGGCATTGAAAAGGATTTCTTCACCTACACTTACAAGCGCGTCAAAATCAGAATCATAAACCAATATTCCGTTGTATCCTCCTGCTCCATCACTCACCCATACATTGTTAAAACCATCATTTGCCGAGACTATTCCCTGAAATGTTGCAGTATACCCTGTCAATATTAAATCATAAGGATTAGAGGAGCTTTCATTTGTATGTGCAATTGGTAAAATACCTCCATAAAATTCAATATTTGTATTGTCATTTGCCACATCGAACAGATTATCCAAAACTGCATCTCCTGCAATAATCGGATCAGCACCACTTAGATGAACAATTGTCGGATCAGCATCAATAGTTGCAGTACTGAATTCAATATAATCAGTGCCTGTCATATAGTAATCAGAAGGATCGACAGATGTAACAGCCAGATTATATTGAACGTCTACTGCAGTACTACTGATAGACCATGCCTTTACGATTTGAGCATAGACTATACCACCAAATGATTGACTATTGTTTAAATTCCCTAAAGTTTGCGTGGCCGGAGATTGCCATGAAAAATTACTGTATTGGGTTCCCGACCCTGAAAGCTGCAATGAATTGCCTTCAGGTTCTCCATTTTCCAATACTCCAATATCAGTAGAGGTAACACCGTCAGCCGGGCCTCCAACTCCTGTAAAGGAGCCTTCATAACTTAAAAATTGTCCGGTTATAAGCACACCTTGATAACTTAGGGCCATGCCATCTGGTGCTCCGTTCTGAATACCATTTACAGGAAAGCTGTAAGTATAGATTGTGAAATTTCCTGAACTTGAGCCCTCCAGAAAAGCATCCAGGGTTTTTGTGCCATAAACTGTTCCATTGCTGCCATTATATAAATCAAGTTGAATATCACTTAGGGTGTAGGAACCCGGATTTTCTATGACAATCTCTACAAACTCGTCAATATCAGTACTTGCATCATCATAATGAAATTCATTGATCCACGCATTGGGCTGGGCTTGCAATTTCACTATTGCAATTATTAAAAGCCCCATTAAAAGTAAAACTGTCTTTTTCATAACAAAAATTTTTAATTGTTCATTTTATGATTGATTAATATTTTTTTAAACCGATTGATAAGCGTAGAGTCGGTTAACGGATAATTTACCTCTAAAAAATTATTATTCAAGGTTTTTCGTTTTGCTCTGATGATTTAGATCAGATTTTGGATTGGCAAATTTAACGAATATCCCAAAACGAACCGGAAGAAATTATGAACAAATCCTTAATTTCTTTTGAAATTTGGACCTTGTCAATTTAAGTAAATCAGTGTTGGAAAAAGACTTTCCCATGGCGAAAACCGGAAGATATTTTTTTCAATAAACCAGGTTTAGTTTTTACTTTTTTTCTCCTTTTTGCTTTTCTCCCTTTCTCCTTCTGCTTTTTCAGCTTTTCTTTTTTCTTTTTCCGTTTTGTCGGCAATGGGTGCAAGAATCGAAATAATACCTGATTTGGAACTATTCCAAAGGAAATTTACAAGGCCTTTGTCTTTTCTTCTTTCAAAATATATCGTACCGGTGCGGTAACGATTGTCATCCGGAAGGTTACGTTTGTTGACCAGTTCATTGGCTACAAAAGAAACTACTTTCGACTCTTTCCCGGTATCTTTATGCTTCATCACCTCAACCTTGATATTTTCATAAATCAGGGTCATTTCTCCATCCGAAATATCATCAGTTGCCCTAAACCTGAATTCCGCCGAATGAATATCCCCGTCCTTAATGCTGACGTTTAGCATATTTTCGACCATGGGATTAAAAGCTGTTCCACGTATGGGTGAAAGTTTACCCTGGGTAAAAAACAATTCATTGTCGTTAACAAGGTCAATTTTGAGGTTGGCATCCAAATTTGCTTCTCCCATTATTTTTCCGTTAAAATCGATTTCCATATGTGGTTTTTGCCTGATAACATCCGTGTGATTGGTGATGTTGTAAGCAGTAATGAACAACGGGTCAAAGAATACGGAACCGGGTAATTCCCCGTTTGCAGCCAATTCCTCATAAATCAGTTTTCCGTTTTTGATCATTAACGTGTCGATGGTAACCGGATAGGGTATCTTCTTCAAAAGTCCGGCCAGAAGCGGTTTGTATTTGAAGGGTGCATCGGGCAGATTTTTGTCCCTGTAAATTTTAATATCTGGCGATTCAATGGATACCGAAAGTATGGTGATCATTTTACTGAACTCAAGTTCATGCATATTGATCCTATTAAAAACTATTCTTCCGGCAACTATGTCGAACCAATCATTATTGAATTTTATCAACTTGTTGTATGCTTTTTTAGAAAACTTGGGTTTTAATTTGAATCCATCAACAGTAACGGTTGAATCGGTTAAATTGAAACGGATATCATCGGTTTTGATATTGTAATAGGCGAGGGTGTTTAATTCAAAATGGCCTGTGTTAAGTTTGATTTCCGATAAGGTAACCGGAAAAGGATTCACCAGTGTGTTTTGATCGAGGTGAATATCCTGTATCCCCAGGAAAACAGAGTCAATTTCAAAGTCGGGCAGACTGTCGTTTTGGTAATCCATTAAACGAAAGGTAACATTCTGCAAATCCAATCGCCCTATATTAGCAGAATGGATTTTATCAGCCAACACGTTCTGCAATGAAAAGGGTTTCTTTTTTCCCGTTTGGGCATTTTTATTCACGGTGTATTCCAGGTTGATGTCGTCAATAACTATTTTTTTTATGCTGATATTTTTTTTGCGCAGAAATTTGATCAGGTTAATCCCTGTTATTTTAAATTCTCCGATTTGAGCCTGCGGCAAAGCTTTGATTCCACCAGCGGCCAAAATCGACCGGGCCGAATCGGTGGGTATAAAATGTATATTCCGAAGCGTGATATTGCCCCGGAAAATGTGGACATCAATGTCGTCAATGGCTAAAGTATATAAACTTCCGGGTTTGTTTAACTGTGTAACTATTTTTTCACTGGCCATGCGCTCAATGTATAAATTAATGCCCGCAAGGATCACAATAAAAACAAGTAAACCCGCAATTAAAATTATTGCCAGGACCTTTTTCCTTTTTGATGTATTTTTACCAGACATATCAAAACCAATTGATTAGTAAATAAAGTAATGCCAGAAGAATATCAATTAGGGGAAGTTTTCAACCTGTAAAAATAAAAAAATCAATGACATGAAAAAGGATTTTATTTTATTTTTAGAGACTGTTTAAAAATATAAAATTTCAAAATTCTATCAAACCTTAAAATAATTGAGATATGTCGTCCCTAAGGGACTTAATTACTTTACCATACTTTAATTCTACCAATATTCTAACCCTAACGGGTTTGTCACGGAGGGACTTAATGATGGTAGATAAAATAACAATATATATCATATAAGTCCCATAGGGATGCAATATTAATAATGGAGCAGATCAGGTAATTGATTAGACCGGCATTCAATGCTAAAAACCATATAGAAAAATTTCTGAAAGAATTTTAAGCCGTCTCTTAATATTTTTTCTGGTTTTGGCAATCTGGTCGACCGGGATACAATACCCGAAGAAGCAGCAAAACCAAAGCCGGACATAAAAGCATTTTAAAGGCAATAAATAAATCAGCCCCAGAAGTAATTGTACAAAGGTGCCTTGTACACATTCAACGTATGTGTCTTCTTGGCTCACCAGATACCCCAAACATCCTGCCGGGCAAGATCTAAGAAACCTGGTGCTGCTTATTCTAAAAATTAAAACAAACAATGACAAACTGTTCTGGATAAGGGAGTTTGGCAAATGGTATAAAAAGTGAAAAAGTAAGTTTTTTTTTAGCCATAGAGTATACCAGTTATGACTAAAAAAGGCAGCCATTATCTACTGCCTTGATTACATTACTGTTTATGCATTAACCTTATTGCTGGCAAGTTGGTCTCCATCAGAGCTTGCTTCCCCTTCAGGTTAACTGGCAAATATTACAAAATATTTTTCTTAAAATCACCAACTATTTTTCAGTACATTACCTTAACAAAAAAAATGAAGGGGGCCGGATTACATGGTTTATTTCCTTATTTTGAAAAAAACCTGCGATTACAAAATTCTGTATTTCAATTTCAAGGTTCGAAATGAAATTGCAAAATCGGATTGTGAGCCTGAAAATTTTGTCCTGAAGCTAATGATCCGTGAGCAAAATAGTTTTTCCACCAACCTGATCATAACCCTATTGTGATTTTTTACCGTATGGACCACTCAGGAGGATCATCCCGGAAACTGCAGAAATAAATGAAGCCACAAAAATCCCCACTTTCGCGATTTCTATAAATTCATCCGGGATGAATGCCAGGTTTGCAATAAAAATGGACATCGTAAATCCGATCCCAGCAAACAGGCTGGCCCCATAAATATGCCTCCATGTCACCCCTTCAGGCAGGGTGGAAATTTTGGTGCTTACCATCAGTTTGCTAAAAAGTGAAATGCCGATGGATTTACCCAGGATCAGACCCAGCATGATGCCAATGGCAATGGGGTGGAACAATAAATCAAGGATGTTGCCTTCGATCCGAACGCCTGCATTGCTTAAGGCAAAAAGCGGAAGGATCAGGAAGGAAGTGATCGGGTGCAGGGCATGCTCCAGCTTTTGCAAAGGCGTATGGGCCGAATCGCTTAACTTTTCAATATCACTGATCAAATGAGCCTGTTTCTGGGTCAATAATGATTTGTTGTTAGGTTTGGCATTTTCAAACTTATTCAATAAAACACATAAATTATCGATGTATTTATCTTCAGAAATTTTGGTTCTGACCGGAATTGTCAATGCAATCAAAACCCCTGCGATGGTTGCGTGAATCCCCGAGTACAGGAAAGATAACCAAACACCGACAAAGCCGACAATGGCGTAAAATGCCGTTCGCCTGATTCCTATTCTGTTGGCAGCAATTAGAACCACCAGAAAAAAAGCAGCATTGATAAGTTCGCCCGTATTGATAGAATCGGTGTAAAATATGGCAATTACGAGAATTGCTCCAAGGTCGTCTGCTATGGCCAAAGCAGTTAAAAATACTTTTAAATTGGTGGGTACCTTTTTACCTAGCAACGACATCATTCCGAGGGCAAAGGCAATATCGGTTGCCATGGGAATCCCCCAGCCGTTTAAATGTTGCGGATTGTTGTAGTTGACGATCAAATAAAAAAATGCAGGAACCGCCATCCCTCCGATGGCTGCAGCTATTGGAAGGCTTGCCTTTTTTACGGATGACAATTCACCCGCCAGTACTTCACGTTTGATCTCCAGCCCGATCATAAAAAAGAAAATGGCCATCAATCCGTCGTTGATCCAATGATGCAGGGTTTTTTTAAGCTCGTTGTCACCTAAGGAAACACCTAATTTTAATTCGTTCCACAAGTAATTGTACGACTCGTAAAACCCTGAATTGGCCCAGATCATGGCAACCAATGTTGCAAAAATCAGGATAAATCCCCCCAGCGATTCCTCCTTGATATAATTGCCAATATTGAAGCTTGACTGTGTTTTATTGCTTTTCAATTTAGTATGATGGTTAAGTGTTTTAACTTAATTTTTTGTCAAAATTAAAATTTATTCCCATTAACGCTAATTGTCTCTAACTGTTCAAATTTGCTTTGTTGGTTTATTGACCTATCTTTGTAAGATCAAATTATCATAGTAAAAATGCAATACAAAGGGTACCCCGAGCTTTTTATTTTGTTGTTTATGGCTTTAATATTTATTTCATGCAATAAGGATCAAAAATCAAATGATGAAAATCAACCTGTTCCTGAAGAGAGTAAATATTATAATTCGGCGGATCTCTCATTTTTACCTGAACTGAGAGAAAATAACATTACCTTTTTGGATCAGGATGGACAAACTGTAAACGTCATTTCATTTCTTAAATCTAAAGGGTTGAATATGGTCAGGCTAAGGTTGTGGCATACTCCTGAAACAGGCCATAGCAACCTGCAGGAGGTGAAAAATCTTGCCCAGGAGATCAAAGGCGAAGGAATGGAAGTTTTGTTGGATTTACATTATTCCGATACCTGGGCCGATCCGGCAAACCAAACCATCCCCGCTGCCTGGCAGGGCCTGAACATTGCCGTATTAAAGGACAGTGTGTACAATTATACCAAAAGAGTAATTCAAACTTTAAAGGATCAGAATACTATGCCAGCCATTGTTCAGATCGGTAATGAAACAAATTCCGGGTTTTTGTGGAATTTAGGAAAAGTCGGCGGGAGTTTTGACAACAACTGGCCGAATTTCGGGGTTTTGGTAAAGGCTGCTATCAGTGCTATCCGGGAGGTTGATACAGAGGATAAGGTTAAGGTGATGTTGCATATTTCAGGGACCGATATTGCGGAATGGTTTTTTACGAATGTTAAAACCCAAAATATAGATTACCAGGTCATCGGGTTGTCTTATTATTCTGTTTGGCACGGGACTGGCCTCGACATGCTTCGGTCGAGATTGGACAATCTTTCTCAGGCTTTTGACAAAGAAATTATGTTGGTGGAAACAGCTTATCCCTGGACCCTGGAATGGAATGACTGGACCAACAACATCTATGGTCTGGAGGATCAATTGATTTCCGGTTATCCGGCAACTCCTGAAGGACAAAAAGAATATCTGAAAAAGTTAAATGCGATCTTGAAAGCAATTCCGGATGACAAAGGAATCGGATACTGCTGGTGGGAACCCGATTGGGTTGCATATAAAGGGACCACGGCAGAGGATGGATCGGTTTGGGAAAATTGCACCTGGTTCAACTTTGATTATCAAGCTTTGCCGATTGTGGATAACCTTGAACCTCCTATTGAACAATAGAACCTTAAAGGGAAAATAATTTTTTCTTTACCTCCTCAGCATATAATTTACCAATGGGAATCTCTTTATCGCCCATTTCAATGGTATTCCCGTAGAGTGCATTAATCTTTTTGATGTTGACAATATAGGATTTGTGAACCCGCATGAACCGGCCGGCCGGCAGAATTTCCTCCAGCCGCTTCAACGACTCCAGCACAATATACCTTTTAATAATCGTAAAAACAGAGACATATTCTTTCAATCCCTCAATATAAAGAATATCATCCAGTTTTACACGGTAAATTTTATAATCAGCTTTCAGGTTGATGGTCTCGCTAACCGGTTCTGAAGGTATAGATAAAATATGCGGATCCTTTTGGTTTTTTTTCATCCGGATGAAATCGACGGCTTTATTCACACCCTGCATAAACCGCTCGAACGATATGGGTTTCAGCATGTAGTCGATCACATCCAATTCATAGCCTTCAATGGCATATTCCTTATAAGCAGTCGTAAAAATGACTACCGGTTTGGAGGAAAGGGTTTTGAGCAGTTCAACCCCGGTCATGTCGGGCATTTGAATGTCGAGGAAAAGCAGGTCGACAGGTTGGTTGTGCAGGGTTTTGATCACATCCATGGCATTTTTACATTGCCCAGCCAACTCCAGCCCCGGTACCCTCGTAACATAGTCGGCCAGAAGCTTACGGGCATATTGTTCATCGTCGGCAATTACACATTTAATTAGCATCCAGTTCCAAAATTAGCTCAACTTTAAATATTTTTTCGACTTGCATAAGTTTGATGTAATGCTTGTCGGGATAAATAAGATGTAACCTTTTTCTAACATTCTCCAGGCCGATCCCCTGGGTGTTGTCCTTTTGGTGTTGCTTGTCCGGTATACTGTTTTCGATATTAAAGATCAATTGCTTTCCTGATGTTTCCATAATGATCTTGATCCAGGAATGTTGCATGTCGTCGAACCTGCTGTGTTTGAAACTGTTTTCAACAAATGGAATGAGCAATAATGGTGCAATCCGCAACTGCCCGTTCACTTTGTTGAAATCATATTGAACATTGTCCATGTTTTCTTCTTTCATCAATTGCAATTCGATATAGCTTTGCAAATAGCTGATTTCCTGTTCAAGGTTCACATATTTTTCATTGCAATCATAAATAACGTAACGAAGCATTTCGCTTAATCGGTGAACCGCCTCTGCCGTATTCTCCGATTTCAGTTGAGCCATCGAATAAATGTTGTTCAATGTATTGAACAGGAAATGTGGATTTATTTGTGATTTCAACATATTTGATTCGGCCTCTGTTACGCGGCTCTTCAGCTCAAGGGCTTCCTTTTCCTTACGTCCCGATAATTTAATATTCCGGTAAATGGTGCTGATGAACAGGACAATTACAACAAAAAATCCATTGAACATCGCCTGCCGCCATATAAACTGGAAATGAAAAGGATAACCCCAACCTCTTGGGCCAAAATGCCTGGGCCGGTTCATATTCCCAAAGCGGCTAAAATCATCGTTGCTGACGGCCTGTTTGTATTCGTATTGAAAGCTCAACTGGTCGAACAGGAAAAAAAGTGCCAGCGATGTTATGAGGATCATGAAAACCAGCAGCCCGTAACGGGTGTATTTTTTCTTTTCGAAATACTGAGGTAAAAGGATGAATAAATTGAGGTAAAAAATACCTGCCTGAACCAATACCACGAATAAGCTTTTGACCAAGGTGGGTTCAAGATTCCTTGTCTCGCTGTATAACCAGACCAGAAGGATAAAATAACTTCCCCAGATCAGCGCATGTGATAACCATGTTTTCCTTAAAAATTCGAGTTTCATAAATGTACTGAACGTTTGCAAATGTACTTGTTTCATACAACTTAAGCTTAAGAATTCAACCAATTGGCCTATCTGATCCACAAGCAGTTTTAAATTATCAATGATTTAATTGTCAATATTGATTTTCAGTTTGGTTTACATTGGGTGAAAAATTTAGGCCATACGTTGAAAAGATTTGATCACGGCATGGTTGGCGATGTACTTTTGAATCGAAAAAGTAATAAGTTCAAAACTTCACAACAATGAAAACAATACGTTTAATTTTCGCTACTCTTTTTATAATTGCTATGGGAAACAGCTATACATCGGCACAACCGGGTGGCCCGTGGTGCAAAGGCCCATGCAACAGCCAGCAATTGGATAAAGCCCTTAACCTGTCAATTGAACAGCAAAAGCAATTGGATGATTTGAATGATAGCCACATTGCCAAAATGAGGGCGTTACAGGAAGATGAATCGCTAACAGTGCAGGATAGGAGAGAAAAAATGATGGAGGAACATGATGCATATCGCGATCAAATCAAAATTATCCTGACCGAGGAACAATTTAAAAAATTTGTAGAGACCTGTCCGCCAAAGCCCTTTTGGAGCAATAAAGGTGTAAAACGGAATTATGGACGGGGACACGGTTTTATGGAGAATGAGGAAGTTCAAAACCTTATTCTGCAGGAAAGGGCAAAATTCGAAAATGAACTCAGTAATGATGAACGTGCAGTGATTGCTACTGTGCGCGAAGCCGTGGCCCAGCACCGGCAAATGGTTCAGGAATTGGAACCGGGGGATATGACTCCTGCCGAAAGACGCGAAATGCACGATGAACACATGAAACGCATTGAACCGCTTTATGAGATTGCCGAAAATCATAAAGAAAGCCTGGATGTAATCCATGAAGAAATTAAGGGTGACTTCCGGCAAAATTGCCCAAAAAAGGGTGACGGTTTCAGGCACAGAAGAGATGCCAATGGAAGAGGCTATGGTTATGGAATGCACGGTGATGTTAAAGGAATTTACTTTTTATTGCTGGACCCGAAAAGTAATTATGCCAAATTTTTCGACAGTGAAGATGATGGGTTGAAAGTCTTTCCAAATCCTTTTACTGACGAGGCTACCATTGAATTCAATCTGGATGAATCGGCATCGGTTAAAATTGAATTGCTCGATAAAAACGGGAATCAGGTTCGCGAATTGGCCCGAATACAGGGCATGGCAGGCAATAATGCATTTCAATTCGATGGAAATGGCCTGGATTCTTCAGAACTCTATTTTATAAAAGTAACTGCTTCGGATCGGTCAATGATTGAAAAAATTATAAAACGATGATATTCATACAGGTTGTGGAAGAGTTATAATGCCGCTTTTTTACCAATGTTTTTTCGCTTTCGGCGGGTTGCTGACAATTTTCAAAATTAAAGCGGCCCGTCTTTTTATAATCCTATTTTCAATATTGGGATTATCCAAATCATTATTTTATTCCATTCCGAATGCTGAGCATCAAAGTTCTTAAAGCATTTATCTTTAAAGCAAATCCAATGGGAAATGTCTTAGAATTTATCGTTGTAATTTAATTTACTGCTCCCATTATCTCTAAGTTAGCAAGATAATAGAGGTTAACCCAATTTGATCATTGGAAGTAAAAAATGAATTTATAAAACGTCTGTAAACTTTAAGATTTAAAGAGTATAGCATTTTTGTTCAAGAAAAATGTCTATTGCTAAGTGTTAGAAAAAAGAACATTAATCGTAATGTTTTTATGATCTTTAAACATTGTTGTTTTCAATCCATACTCTGGATTTAATGATTGCAGTAAAAAAATAAATCCAACTTGATTTATTGGGGTACCTGGGTAACACTTTCGATGTTAGGAAGCCAGTAATCATTCATGTCAACATTGTTTACTTCTCCATCCAGGTTTACGTCCGCTTTGTTATAACCGCTTGATCCTGCATCAGATTCCCAGGCGTTCTGTCGATCCAGGTTGTTAACAATTCCATCTGCGTTGCAATCCCCGCATTTCATACCATAAATTCCATTGTCCAGGTAAATTTGAGCATTTGGGCCATAAGCCTTACCTGGCAAATCTGAGAAATCATAATTATAAGAACCGTCAGTTTCCTGCAAAGGTAATGACGATATAATGCTAAGGTGGTTCCTGTGGTGAATAACCACATATAACTGTTCCCCCGATACCAAACCGGCCTGAATATCGGGCGAACCGTTGATATTGACAATTGTACCGTCTTGTGTTAGGAATACAGCCTGCCTGTAAATACATGTAGAACCGGTTGCCAGGGCAGGTTCAGAGGCAGCGCGAAAATCCAATAAAATCCAGTCGACAATATATGAACCTGGAATTGCAGATACCCATTCGCCTCCGTTATAATTCCATGGGGCCTCATTGAAGGGTTGTTCAAGAGGTATCTGCCCGGAGATATTCAGTATTGTATTCATTTCACCGGATTGGTAAACTCCTTGCAAAAAGACTTTCAAATTGAGCGTAATAGAGGGTTCCCATCCCCTCAACCGGGCCATCATCCACCAGATTGCCCTGCCTTTTTGTTCGGCTGAAAGATAGTTGACATGTCCGCATGCATCACCATTATAGGCATCATGCTGAATGGGAATAGTATCGTTTCCATAAAGGTAATAGTGAAATTCACCGTTATACCAGCAGTCGATGTCTTCAAAATCAAAGAGAATTTTATTATTTTCAAAACAATATTGTCTGATCTGATCATTGCGCAGATGCCGGTTGTACCCCACATCACCATCTGCCTGTGCATTCCCTGTGAAATATATAAATGTAACATTGGGAAACATTGATTCAAATTCGGTCATTTGCTCCAGGTATTGTTGGACTTGTTCTTCGGTATAGGTATCCAGTTCGGTGCACCACGACCAGGCGGAGACGTTGATGGAGGGATTATGGGTCAGTGTTTCAATCACCCATTGAATGCCTTCTGGTGTCTCCCAGTATTTATCCGGACCAACATACTGGCAGCATGAGCCGGGGGCAAAATAGCCTTCGATTCCGTCATAAATACATAGCGCATCCGGAACTTCGGGCAAAACCATATCGCCGATTTCCACATTAAAAGCCGGATATAATGTGTCGATTTGCATTAAACCACAGTTGATCTGCCCGCCGTGGGATGTATGGGCCCATTCAAAACGTATGTTTTGCTGAATATCATCAATTACGGATTCGGGAATAAGTGATATGTCTTTACAGTTGTGGTCGATTATTATTCCCTGTCCGAACACCATGGAAGAGCATATTACCAGTAATATGAGTAAATTGGATTTATTTAGCATAGCGAGTTAATATTAAATATATGTAGATACAAAAATATATAAAAAATCCAAATTTATCATAAAAAAGAGTGTTTACAAATAGAATTCCTCTTAAAAATTTCATAACAATCTGAATTTGGCTCGATTATTTACCTTTGACACCAATGTAAAAGATTGGGAAATAGTATTTACCTTTAATCTCATCATTAATTCCTGAATTAAATCGCCTTTGTCAAATATTAATACGGAATAAAATTCAAAAAGGTTTTTTTGTAAATTTACCTCCCTCTAAAAATGATCGGAATGAAAAAGCAAATATTTGTATCAGTTACACTAATAATGGCAGTTTTCTTGCTTCAAAACTGTACCAAGCAAACCTTGCCTGAGTTCGAGATCACCGAATACAACAAGGTCGTTGGAAGCTGCGATAGCAGCATATGCATCGACATACACCTGAAATATCACCTGATGAAGGATAGCTACCCGGCTTCAGAGGCTTTCAACCCACTTATCGAAAACAAAATTTTCTCGAAAATGGGTTATGAAGGGGGAGAAACCTATAAACCCAAAGATCAATGGGTTGATAGGTTACTGAAGGATTTCGATGCCTTTAAAACTGAATTTCCGGATGCCGAAACCGGTGGATATCACCAGGACACGGAAACCACAATTACTTCTGAAGACGAGCATGTCATCTCCATTCTTATCGATAGCTACGTTTATGCCGGCGGTGCCCATGGCATGCATTTCAGGGAGTTTTTGAATGTGGATCCAAAAACCGGAAAAGAGATCGATATTTATGACCGGATCAAAAATAAAGATGGTTTTGGTAAATTGGTCGAAGCCAAACTCAGGCAATACCTTGACATGGGACCCAATGACAGCTGGGAAGATTTTACCCTGGTGAATGAATTTGCCCTGCCGGCCAATATCGGGCTCACGGAAGAGGGAATGCTGCTCATTTACAACGAATATGAAGTTTTATCCTATGCCGATGGTGTCATTGAATTGAACCTTGGCAAAGAAGAAATTAAAGATTATTACGACGTTCAAAATTGATTTTTACTGATTACCAACGATTCATAATAGGTAATTAAAATATTTCCAATATGAAGTCATATTACAAGGTGTCATTTTGACTTTGTGATCCTGTCAAATTTTCAAAAGTTTTAATCTGGAAGATAAATAGTAAGTTATTGTATGTCAGTATGTTGTTAATTTTTGGAGTGATTGGCTCAGTCAGGAATATTTTTTGTAAACTGAGAAAAGGTTCATTGAAATCAAATTTTTTGAATAAAGAAATAAATTGAATGTTTAATTAAAAGTAAAGGAGGGTACAACCATGACACTTATGAAAAGATCAGACATGTGGCCATCATTCCCTTCGTTAATAGATAATTTATTTTCAAGGGATTGGATGGATTGGAACAGTTCAAATTTTTCAACTACAAACACAACCTTGCCGGCTGTGAACATCAGCGAAACAAAGGATGACTTCCAGATTGAAGTGGCAGCGCCTGGCATGGAAAAGAAGGACTTTAAAATCAACCTGGAAAACAACCAGTTGACCATTTCGTCCGAACGCAAAAACGAGAAGGAAGATAGCGAGGAAAATTATACACGCCGTGAATTCAGCTATCAATCCTTCAGCCGAACCTTCACTTTGCCGGAACATATAGTTGATGGCGAAAAGATATCGGCCAAATACAACGATGGCATTTTGCGAATTTTATTGCCCAAGAAAGAGGAAGTCAAGCCCAAACCGGCCAAGGAAATCAAAATTTCATAATCGCTAGTTAGATATTTTAAAAACCACTGCATCCTGCGGTGGTTTTTTTTCGCAAAAAATGACTGACTTTCTGATCCATACATTTTGAAAATTTGAAAATAAATCCTTGTTAAAAAATTCCGGCCGGATGCGTGAAATCTTGTATTTTTATAGATTATTTCAAAGGAAAAGCAATGTTTGATTTAAATTGGGAATATTTCAATTACATGATCCTGATTGTTGGAACCGTTGTGGTGGCCTTGGTTCTGACTATCATCCTTCGGAAGGCAGCCAATGTTTTCATCAAAAAGTATTCAAAAATTATTAAAAGCGACCCCACCAATTTTTCATTTTTAAAAAACGCCATTCCGTTTATTATTTTTTCGATCGCTGTCATTTTTATTTTTATAAAAATTCCATTTTTAAAATCGTTGGGAACCGCTTTATTTGCCGGTGCTGGAATTATTGCAGCCATTGTCGGGTTTGCTTCACAGAAAGCGTTTGCCAATATCATAAGTGGTGTATTTATATTGATTTTCAAACCATTCAGGGTAGGTGATACATTGGAAATTTCCAATGCTCAGAAAGGCACTGTGGAAGAGATTACCCTCAGGCACACGGTAATCAAGGACTATGAAAACCGACGGGTAATCGTTCCTAATAACCAGATCAGCGACGATATTCTTATTAACAGCAGTATCAGTGACGAATCCATCCGAAAATTCATCGAATTCGGGATCAGCTATGATTCGGATGTAGACACGGCCATCAAAATCATACAGGAAGAAGCAGAAAAGCATCCGTTTTTTATTGATAACCGAACACAAGAGGAAAGAAATAACAAAGTCCCGCCCGTGTTGGTCAGAATGATTGCCCATGGCGATTTTTCCATTCATCTCAGGGCATATGTATGGGCGGCCAGTAACGATCAGGCATTTGCCCTGTATTGTGATCTTTTGTACAGTGTTAAAAAACGATTTGATCATGAAGGTATCGAAATTCCGTTCCCCTATCGCACCGTCGTCTTTAAAAAAGATATTGAAACGAAGCCAACCGAAGATCAGCCATAAAGTTGGATTGCCTCCGGGTTCGATAGTTTATACCGGTTCACCCAAAGAAGGAAAGGTCGGTTTAATGTTATGGCAATATGATGAAAAATCAGTTGAATCATTTGAAAGCGTCGATTTAAACGATATTTTAGGAAAAATTGACCCTGAAAAAATTTCCTGGTTAAATTTCGATTCCCTGCATGATGTCGATTTGATTGTTCAGGCCGGTGAGTCATTTTCCATTCACAGCCTTACACTTGAAGATATCGTTCATGTAGGGCACACTCCGAAAATGGAGGAGTATGATGAATACTTGTTCATTACTTTGAAGATGATCAAACCGAATTCGGAGGAGGAAGTCTTTAGTGTGGAGCAAATCAGTTTCGTGCTCAAGGGTAATTTTTTGTTATCTTTTCAGGAGTATAAAGGTGACCCATTCGATAACATCAGGGATCGAATCAATACCGGTAAAGGTAAAGCCAGGGGCCGTGGAGCCGACTATTTACTGTTTTTGCTTATCGATGCCATTGTTGACCAGTATTTACTTTCCATTGAAACAACCGACAAACAAATCAGCAACCTGGAACTTGAAATTTTTGAAAACATGAATGAACAACTGGTGGGTAAAATCATTGAGCAAAAGAAAATCATTTCGGCCTTGCGTAAAATCATTTATCCTGTCCGTGATAGCCTGAAGGAAATCACCACCGGTGAAACAGATTTTATCAGCGAGGAATATTATAATTACTACAACGATATTTACGATCATATTAAAAATATTGTTGAACATTTGGACAGCCAGCGTGAAATGCTGACATCATTGATGGAATTTTATATGACTCAGGTTAGTAACCAAATGAACCAGGTAATGAAGACCCTTACCGTGATAGCGACCATTTTCATCCCTTTGACCTTCCTGGCCGGAATTTATGGAATGAATTTCGAGTTTATGCCTGAATTGAAGTATAGATGGGCCTATCCTGCCGTATTGGTAATCATGTTGGCGGCGGGTTTGGGAATGTATTTGTACATGCGTAGGAAAAAATGGTTTTAAAATGAAAAATTCATGAATTTTTCATTTTAAGCCGCTATTCCGGTTTAAAGCCAAAAAAGTTAAAAACTTTATTGAGGGGTCAACCCTCGATCCAGTAAAGGCGAGATCAACCTCTGGCGATTAATTTATAAAACTTATAAATTAATCAGGATAAGGAGTAGATCCTTTGAAGCCCTTTTGATTCAGTACCGAAAAAATATGAATTTATTAATGAAGTTATTTCTTGTTGAATTTGCAATATTTTTTTATTTGCCGGCTGCTCCGGGCCAATCGATCAATCGCATTTATGTCTGATCGCTCGTTTTAAAAACCGGGAATTGTCCCATGAATGTCACATCCTGGCTAATTTTTGATTTATTTTGCTTAAATTTAATCCTTCTATTCATATGTTAATAGTTTTAGGTTTAATGACAATCGGGATCATTGCCGGATTTGCGGTAAGGAACTTTGGTAAAATTGTCAGGGCGGTTGAACCCTTGATCAATGCGGCCATTTTTATTTTGCTTTTTTTGCTGGGTGTTTCGGTTGGGGCAAATAAAACCATCATAAATAATCTGGATACCCTTGGGACACAAGCAATCTTGTTGGCTTTTGGAGCGGTTTTCGGTAGTATTGTGGTGGCATTTTTTACCTATAAATTCTTTTTCAAACCCAAAGAATGAAAAGTTCTCTCCTCATAGTCGGGTTTTTTGTATTGGGTATCATCGTGTCGCTATTTCAGTGGCTGCCTCAAATTTTAATTGATGCCGATCTGAGCATTTATGCCCTCTATGTGCTGATGTTTTTGGTCGGTATAGGAATCGGTGCGGATAAAAAAGCCTGGGATATTTTAAGAAATGCGAGGTTGAAAATATTTTTGGTTCCTTTAACCGTAATCGTTGGGACAGCAATCGGAGTAGCTGTTGTCTCGGTTTTCCTCAAAAATATCACGCTTCGTGAGGCATTGGCCATAGGCGCCGGCTATGGCTATTACAGTTTATCGAGTATATTTATCGGTGAGATCAGCGGTGAAGCCATGGGAGTAGTTGCTTTGATCTCAAACATCTCGCGCGAAATATTGACATTATTATTGGCTCCCCTTATTGCCAGGTATTTTGGGAAATTAGCACCCATAGCAGCCGGCGGGGCCACATCCATGGATACCACATTGCCCGTCATCGCCAAAACCGTGGGGAAAGAATTTGCGATCATTGCGGTTTTCAGTGGGATTGTTTTGACAATACTGGTGCCTGTTTTTGTAACTATGATTTTGGAATTTTAGAGAATCATTTAAACTCCGCTGCTGTTCTGGATTTTAAAATCCTTGAAATGCTAACTTTCGGATTGCAAATTCGAAAAGCAAAGGAAATCCTAAAAAGCAAGGATCGTTTGAAAGGAACTTATAACCGAAAAAATTGCTATTTGCCTATACATTCCCTGTACCTTATCATTTTTGGGAGTTGCCTTGATTTCAGTCGAGACTTCCGGGATTATGCATTGAACAAAATCACCTATTTGAGGGTTTAAAATTTTTGAATAAGCGTTTTATAATCTTAAACAACTCAATCTTATCTTATGAATACTTCGACCAAAACAACCGCAGGTACAACTCGGATCTATCGTTTGAAAGTTCAGGGATACTGTAACTACACCGATACCGATTTATTAAAGCTGACTTTCGGAAACCGCTTTGCATACGTTGTATGTTCTTCATTTCTTGCCATTGGTGTAATCACAGCCAATATTCCAATACTGTCGGCGCTGATGATCATCGCTTTTCTGGGCATCGTTCTTCCTTATCATCCCTTTGATTATATCTATAATCACGTGATCCGGAAGAACTTGAACAAACCTGAATTGCCACCCCGTTCCAGGCAGGTCAAATTTGCCTGTTTGATTGCAACAGCCTGGATGGCTGCCACGATCTATTTGTTTTATTCAGGTTTTGATATTGCGGGATATATCGCTGGCGCCCTCTTGTTTTCAGTGGCCTTCCTGGTAAGTACCACCGACATTTGCATTCCATCGATGATCTATAATTTTCTTTTCAGGTATAAAGTTGAATAGAAATCTTTGCAGATTTATGCTAATCAGAAATCAATGAAATTTTGTAGAACCATAAGAATTTGGATAGCCTGTTTATGGTCTGCAACAATCATCTTTTCATCCGCTATGGCACAGGCAATCAATGTTATGTCAAATCAATTTGTGAATGTGGATGGCGTAAACATCCATTACCGGAGCGGAGGAAACGGTCCTTTTCTTTTGTTGCTTCATGGATTTACCTTATCGAATGAGCAGTGGGAACCGTTTTATGAGAAATTTTTCAAGCAATATACCGTAATTGCACCAGATTTTCTGGGGCATGGAAAATCAGACAGGCTTGACACGCCCTTCAGTTACGACCGTTGGGCAGGCATCATGTTTCATTTTTTGGATTCGCTGAATATCGATGAAACCAGTGCCATTGGACACAGTGCCGGTGCCATTACCTTGTTGCACATGCTCGAACAGAATTCCCACAGGTTCCGGTCGGTAGTACTGATCAGCGGAGCCTTGCGGATGAGTTCCGAAGGAATTAATATATTGAAAGAGGATTCCTACGAAAAAGCAAATCAGGGAATGCAGTCATATTACCTTAAAATCCATTTTAATGACAGGCAAAGAATTGATTCTGTGTTCAGCGACATCCGGTTGATGGCCCAACAATTTCCGACCGAACAGGTAGAAATTTCAAGCAGTTTATCTTCTCTTTCATCATGCACGGTCCCCGTTTTTCTCATATGGGGCGAAAGGGATGTGTACTTTCCGGTGGAAATTGCTTTAGAATTATATAACAACCTTCCGGATGTGAGGCTTTGGGTGATCCCCGGGCAGGGCCATACACCCGTTTGGGAGGCGATGGGTGGAGATAAACAGGCTTCGGCATCCTTCCCTGATAGGGTGATGGAATTCTTCGATCGAAGTACCGGTAAATGAAAATTCGAACCTCGATTACCTGCTTATCTGTGGGCCATTCCATTGAGGCTTTCCAAAAGGTCCGAACAAATCGTTATTGCAGAGCTTGCCTGCCGGACTTGCAGGGAAGAACGACGAAGCAATCTGTTGATCAACAAAGCATGGCGCTTGCTTTGCTACGTCCGCAATTTTTTTATGATATTTTTACTGGATTTTTACTCGGTTAACGGTCAGGTTTCTGTTGCACTTAAAAAAGAAAATTGCCATTAATGCAACAACTGTATAATACAAATCAATGTAATCCGATCAAGATTCCTATTGCAAGTTAACCTCAATTCCGGCTGCCAAATCGCCATATTCTGAAGAATGAAAAAATAAATTTTTGAGTTTTTGCTAAAATTGTTGGTTTATAAATGTCAATGAACAGCCTGAATAAATAAACAGCTTCAATTGTATTGGGTGTAATTGGAATTCCCGTTTAGAACAACATAGCCGGTTCATTTGTTAAATATTGTTGCATATTATGAACAAGTCAGGTTATCAAAGCAACAAGATTTAGATTAACCAATTGATCAAATCCTGATATGGACAATATCATTCGCGAATTATTCGAACATACAGCTTCCCAGACAGGGCAGGATTTTTTTGATGCCCTCGTAAGGAATATGTCCAGGATTTTTGGTACCAAAGGAGCCTGGGTGACCGAATACATGGAAAAAGACCACCGTTTGATTTCCAGGTCTTTTTGGTATGGCGGAAATTTTGTCCGTGAATATTGTTTCCAAATAGCCGGTTCACCTTGCGAAACGGTTTTCAGCGGAAAGCAGCTTGTTCATATTCCTGATAATCTCGTTAAGCTTTATCCTGATGCAAATGACCCTTATACCCAGGAAACCGTAAGTTACATGGGAGTTGCCATCCTTGATGACGACCAGAGCATCATGGGGCATTTGGCGGTTTTGGATGAAAAACCGTTTTTCCCCGATTCGGCTTTGATTGATGTTTTTAAATTGTTTGCAGGACGGGCCGCTGCCGAGCTGAAACGGATCAAGGCTGAGAAACACCTTCATCTCCAAATACAATCGATGCTGGATGAAACCAAAATTTCGATGTCGGACGACGGCCAAAATGATAAGAATTCCGTCAGGCAGGAAGATCTGATTGTTATGTTTCTCGACCTCAATTCCTCAACGACCATTGCCGAAAAGCTAGGCAACGATCTTTTTTTCGACCTGGTTCGGGAGTTCATCAACGATGTTACCATGCCCATCATTAAAAACCTGGGAATCATCTATAAATATGTGGGGGATGAAATTATCGCCATATGGAAAATTGGTGAAGGTTTGCGCAATGCGAATTGCCTGAAATGTTTTTTCGATACGGTACGGGTTTTCGAAGAAAGAAGAAATTTCTATCTTAAACAGTTCGGGATCATACCTCGTTTTAAGGCAGGAATGCATTGCGGAAAGGTTACTATTGGCTCTATTGGGTCAGTGGTGAAAGAAACAGTGTATTCAGGCGATGTTTTGAATACAGCCAGTCGCATTACCAACATGTGTAATACACTTGGAGCAAAATTGTTGATTTCTGAAGAATTGGCAAAGCATTTATTATCACATGGAGAATTCTCCTACCGGAAGTTTGAAAAAATCAACCTGAAAGGAAAGCTGAAAAAAGCCAGTCTTTATGAGTTTTCACGATGAAAAATTATTTTATTCTGTAAAATTTCAATTTGCCATTTCAATAGTATATTTACGGCTCTTTCCAACGCCAATAACATTAAGCCTGAATAAAGGCTCCACTGACAGTTGCCAGAATGTTAATCCCGAACAATCAGTTTTTTTATTTCGGATTTATTGTCTGAAGCATCAGTTATTTGAATGAAATATAATCCTGCAATACCCAATTCTTTTGAACTTACAGTTGTTCGCCCATGTGTTGTCATTTCGGAAAATACCTCCGCTCCCAGGCTGTTCATGATTGAAACCTGATATTCGGTTGAAGTAAAATCTTCATTTATTTCAATGTAAAAACTACCTTGAACAGGATTGGGGAATACCATGAAATCGTGGCTTTTACTTTGTTCTTTAGCTGATGTAATTGAATCGGGGATATAAATCGGGAATTCACACCAGAGGGTATCGTTAAAGCCTGTATAAAGCAATAAAGTTCCATCAAAGGGTAAATCTGGAGGTTTAACAATACTGAGCGTATGTTCCTGGTAATAATATCCGATCCCATAATAATTTACAGTTTCTTTGGCAATGGTATCCGAGTTCAAATTGACCAGCACAAAACTGGGATAATCGAACAGATACGGGGAATGATTGGCAGCCCAAATGGTAATGGTATTGGAATCGACCTTGTTAAATTCACAGCATTGGATCAATACCGAATCGCAGTATTCCGAATTCTGAGTGAAAAGGGATAACGGAATGCCAAACAGGATTAAATAAAATAGTTTTTTCATAGCGTTGGTATTATTGTAGCTTAAACAATTGATCAATTTTGATTGTTCATGTACAATGTGTCAACTATCTGAACATTACTTTTGATAACAAAAATGTTCAATTCTTGATTTTGTGCTATTTATAAAAATAAATACTGGAGAATGAAACTGTTCCTGTTTTTTTTCGCAACAATTTTGTTTTTTGAGTCCAGTTCACAGGATTCATTCTATAGCAACATTCAATTCGGAAATTTTAATATTGGATTTTGTGATACAATTATCTATAACGATGACTTGACTTATGACCAATTCGGTTACCAGGGCCCCTTGCCGATTTTTATTCAGGTTTGGCATCCTGTCATACTGAATAGCAGCGGCAGCTTTTTAACCTATGGTGACTTTAGAAAAAGAACGGTACCTGTCCAATTAATTTCAGCATATAATGAACTGAGTGCTCAAACGGATAGCAGTTTTATTGCATACAATATCAGGGAGGCATATCCGACTTATGAAGAGATCGACTATGGTACATACACATATCAGGATGTTTTGAATGAAGTTAAAAAAATTCCAGGCAGGAGCCGTTATGCTGTGATTAACAACAAATCGGATTTTCCGATTATTATATACCACCATGGTGCTCAGGGCGTACAGGAAGAAAATTTTATCATGGCGGAATATTTCTCTTCCAGGGGATTTATTTTTGTTTCGGCAAATTATCATTTGCCATATGAAGGAATGGTTTATGGCTTGTACGAAAGTATAAGCAACAACACGAGTTCCGAAAAAGCGGTGATCGAATTTGCCAAATCACTCACCTCAAACGAACATCTCTTTTACATAGGTCATAGTTGGGGCGCTCAGGCCGGTTGGTGCTTTTTGTACGAGGAGGGCAGGGCCGATGCATTTGTGTCGATGGAAACAACGATTGAGTTTAAAACCGGCACCAATGAAATCAAGGATAAATGGCCTTTTGTTTTTGATGTTGTTCAAAGCCAGCAAAAAGCCTATTCATTGCCTGTATTGATGTTTGCCAATACACGCGACGACAAACCATTTTGGTTTTTTGAAAATAGTGGAAGAAAGGAGATGATATTTGCCTCAGCCAGGGAAGATTTCGCACATGAAAGTTACACTTCCGTTTATTTGATGCGATATTTTCTCAGAGACCGGTTTCCACAACCTGACACTGGGGTTATGAAAAGTCAGGTTGCACTTTACTTGGAACACTTAAAGTTAATCGATTCATTTTTTGATTCGGTTATAAATGAAAAGCCTTTTATTGCTGAATCTTTCAAGGACTGTTTTTTCCTGAATACCAGCAATAAAACCGAATAAATCCCATTTAAAAAAGTATTGAAGAGAAATTTAATTTACAAGAACTAAATAATAGTGGCCATGCAAAAAACCAAATTCAATACAGTTGACGATTATCTAAGCTATTTCCCCGGTGAAATAAACGATAAGCTGCAAAGTATCCGAAAAGCCATAAAGGAAGTAGCTCCGGATGCTGAAGAGGTGATCAGTTACAACATGCCGGCATTTAAGCAAAACGGGATTATTTGCTGGTATGCTGCCCATAAAGAGCACATTGGATTTTACCCTGCAGCAAATGCAATTGTGGTTTTTAAAGATGAATTAAAAAATTTTAAAACTTCCAAAGGAGCCGTTCAATTTCCTAATGAAACTCCGATTCCAATTGACCTGGTTCAAAATATTATCCGGTTCAGAATTCAGGAAAACCTCGAAAAGATAGCGGCAAAAAGAAAAAAAGTTAAATCAGTGAGACTGATATTTCAGAAACGATAGTGAACTGAAATTACAAAGTCGAACTGATCCCGATAACGCAGTGTATCGGGATCTCAGGGTCACATTCCCCGCTGCTTGCAGCGATTAAAATAATATACCATTTCTAATAAATATGATATGCTTTTTCTATTAAATGATTCATGAGATAAGCCTATCTTTGAATATCAATTGGAAATGAAAATTTTAAAATGGATCCAAATCAATCCCTTCACATTTACGAAGAAGTTTTTTTACTCGCCCTTCGTGATAAAGAAGGAACACTGTTTAATACGGTAAATTACCGTCATGCCCTTGCCGGTGCCATAATTGCTGAATTGATTTTGAAAGAAATTGCCGTTGTGGAAAACGTCCGAAAAAGTAATTACCTTAAACTTAAAAATTCCCGTCCAACCGGTGACGAAATCCTGGATGAATGTATCCAAAAAATAGCCGGAACAAGTCGGCGGGCGCAGATCAAAACCTGGGTGCAACGATTTTCACAATTGCGCAGAATGAAGACCCGTGTGGCCCAACAACTCTGCCGGAAAAGAATCTTAAAGGAAGATGAAAACAATATCCTGTTTATTTTCAAACAAAAGATTTACCCGGAAGTTGATCCCAGGCCCGAAAAACGAATCCTTGACCGAATGGAGAAGACCATTTTAGGCGGTACGGGTAACGTCGAATCTGAAACAATTATCCTTATCTCGATTTGTAATTCAACAGGATTATTGAATAAGTTATTCGACAGAAAAAGGTTGAAAGGAAGGAAAGGCCGGATAAAGCAATTACTTAACGGAGAATTGATCGGGAAGGCAACTAAAGAAGCCATTGAGGCCATTCAGGTAGCTGTGATGGTAGCCGTCATCATTCCGGCTGTCACAGCAAATGCCGCTCATTAATTATTTGAAAGATGAAAACCAAACTGTTATTTATTTGCTTCCTGGTTTTTAAATCAGGTATTTTCGCACAGCAAATTGCTGATACTTCCTACCGGCCCAAAATCATTCATCCTGCATATCAGCAAGGTGCAGGGCCCATTGTGTTTATTGATGAAGGCCACCACAATTTCCATACGAAGGAGGGACGTTACTGGACTTTCGCAAACCTGCTGGAAAGAGACGGTTACATTGTAAAACCGTTCATAAGTGAGTTTGATAAAAAGAAATTGTCAGGTGGAAAGATTTTGGTTATATCCAATGCCCAAAATGAAATCAATCTTGAGCATTGGTACCTTCCGACCCCGTCGGCATTTACGGATATAGAAATTGAAGAATTAAAAGATTGGGTCGGGGAAGGCGGAAGTTTATTTTTAATAGCTGACCACATGCCTTTTGCAGGAGCGGCAGAGCAGTTGGCATCCTCTTTTGGATTTGAATTTACCAATGGGTTTGTAGCCGATACAAATTCACCCGGACCGGCTTTTTTCAGCCTTGATAAAGGATCAGTTGTTCAAAGCACCATTACCCTGGGAAGGGATTCCACGGAAGAAGTCAGGAATGTTGTGAGTTTTACCGGCCAGGGATTCAATATTCCTGAAAAAGCCATACCTATCCTGCTTTTTAATGATCATTTTGTGAACCTTCTGCCGGATACAGCCTGGGTTTTTGATAGCAATACGAAGATTTACAACGCAAAAGGATTGTCGCAGGGCGCTTATTTAAAATTTGGTAAAGGGAGGGTAGTTGTATTTGGAGAAGCAGCCATGTTCTCTGCACAGCTGGCCGGCCCGAACCATGTGATGGTAGGAATGAACAGTGATTATGCATCGGAAAATTATCAACTCTTGTTGAATATCATCCACTGGCTGGATGGGAAACTGGATTGATCCTATGGAATGTAAAAAATTCCGTAATGATATGATTGCCTAACCCAAAATCAATCCATAGAATATTCATTTACTCATTTTGATTTTCCAATTAAAAAAATACGAATTTTGCTGCCGGATTATTAATCATTTTCATTATGGCTGACGACAATCAGATCATCTTCTCGATGTACAAGGTGAATAAGACTTTTCCCCCACACAGGCAGGTAATTAAGGATATTTCACTTTCATTTTTTCTGGGAGCCAAAATCGGCATCATCGGGCTTAATGGTTCAGGGAAATCCACACTGCTGAAAATTATTGCTGGTATCGAAAAGGAATTCCAGGGAAATTTAGCCTTTTCCCCTGGCTATTCAGTCGGTTATCTTCCGCAGGAGCCCGTTCTCGACAAATCCAAAAAAGTGATCGAAATTGTACAGGAAGGGGTTCAGGTAACAGTAGATTTATTGAAAGAATATGAAGAGGTAAACCTGAAATTCGGCTTACCCGAATTTTATGAAGATGAAAAAAAGCTTCAAAAGCTGATGGACCGACAGGCAGAATTGCAGGAGAAAATTGATGCCACCGACGCCTGGAATTTGGATCATAAGCTTGAGAGGGCGATGGATGCGCTACGCTGTCCGGAAGGGGAAACCCCGGTTGCTGTCCTGTCGGGCGGTGAGCTTCGCCGTGTCGCTCTTTGCAGATTATTGCTCCAGAAGCCCGATATTCTTTTGTTGGATGAGCCCACCAACCACCTCGACGCCGAATCGGTAGAATGGCTTGAAGTACACCTGCAACAATACAAAGGAACGGTAATTTGCATCACTCATGACAGATATTTCCTCGACAATGTAGCCGGCTGGATACTTGAACTCGACAGGGGAGAGGGCATTCCATGGAAAGGAAATTATACCGGATGGCTCGAGCAAAAACAAAAGCGGCTCGAAATGGAAGAAAAAGGGAGTTCAAAAAGAAGAAAAACCCTGGAAAGAGAACTTGAATGGGTTCGCATGAGCCCAAAAGCACGTCACGCCAAATCGAAAGCCAGGTTGAGTGCCTATGAAAAATTGCTCAACGAAGATGTAAAGCAAAAAGAGGAAAGGCTGGAGATATTCATTCCCAACGGGCCCAGGTTGGGGAATAAAGTGATTGAATGCAGGAATGTTTCTAAGTCTTTTGAGGACAGGTTGCTATTCGAAAATCTCAATTTTAATCTGCCCCCTAATGGTATTGTCGGGGTGATAGGCCCGAACGGTGCAGGGAAAACAACGCTGTTCCGAATGATCATGGGAACAGAACAGGTGGATTCAGGCAGTTTTGAGGTAGGAAATACAGTGGTTATTGGTTACGCCGACCAGGCTCATACCGATATCGACCCTGAAAAATCCGTTTACCAGGTTATTTCGGGAGGGACAGAAGAAATCATGGTTGGCGGCAGGTTGGTCAATGCACGTGCTTATGTGGCCCGATTTAATTTTACCGGTGCAGATCAGGAAAAAAAATGCGGAGTACTTTCGGGTGGGGAACGAAACAGGCTACACCTGGCCCTAACTTTAAAATCGGGTGCAAATGTACTGTTGCTTGATGAGCCCACAAACGACATCGATGTGAACACCCTTCGTGCGCTGGAGGATGGACTGGAAAACTTCGCAGGATGTGCGGTTGTGATCTCACACGACAGGTGGTTTCTCGATCGTATTGCAACTCATATCCTGGCTTTCGAGGGAAATTCCCAGGTATATTATTTCGAAGGAAGTTATTCGGAATATGAAGAAAATAAGAAAAAACGGCTGGGTGATACTTCGCCTCACCGCATCAAGTATAAGAAATTGCAAGGATAACATTTACTGTTTATGTTGCAATAAAAAATAGGAAAAGCACATTTCAATTGAAATACGCCTTTCAGGCTAAATTTGGAGTTTATTGGACATATTTCGATAATTCCGGCACCGATCGGTAAATAAAGTCTCCATGCCATCCGGAAGAGTACATGTTCATTTTGTCAAAAAATTCTTTGCGTTTGCTTTCATCCGGCCAGTGTGCCTTGGCCAGTTCATCATTCTCCTTCAACGCATTTTCAACATCACACAGTGATTCAACAACAAATGCCTGAATTAAGTCCCGGCTATCGGAACCCCATGTATGCCTGGATGGGTAATATGCCTTAATATATTTGTTCTTGAAAATGACATTTTCATTGTATTCTTTCACCATCCCTGTTATCTCTTCTTCACTGCCGTTTTCAGGCCAGGCTGTGTGCATTTTTCTTACATAATAAACCATTGGTTCGGTTGATTTTTCCTGCATCATTTTTGCCCCCTCCAGGGTGGAATAGATTTCATCGGAATGCATTCCGGTGTAAAATGCAGATTCCTTTTTGAAAAATGCTTTGCGATCCTTTTCATCAGGCCAGGCTGCCTTTTCAAGTTCTTCGGTTCTTGTGGCGGCTTTTTCAATGTTTTCCCATGAACTGTATCCCGATATCAATTTCACTTCTGTGTTGTCTTCAGTAAAATAGTGAACCAGCACAAGGAACGTCATGATGTATTCATTCTTTTTGATGACATTGTCGACATACATTTTTTCTGTCTTTACCCAGTCATCCATCGACATGTCTTTCATTCCTACATTTCCATGAACGGTAGTTACGGTCAAAAACTTAGGTCTTTCCTGAGAATAGGCAGTGGAAGTCAAAATAACTGCAAACAATAGAAATGCAGCGCAATTCTTTAAACAAACTTTCATAATTGTTAATTTTAGTTGGTGAATTAATTAGTAAATAGCAAAATTACTCCAATCGAACCAATATATATAAGTTTTAACATATATTTAACATATTTATTCCTAATAAGTTATGATCTTATTGGAGCTTAATGTTAAAGTAAGTGTGAAATCAAATTTGGATAACATTTCAATTGGCTTGGCCTTATGAAATGAAAAACAACTATTTTTGCAGATCATTTTGATTTCGAATTTTATATATCACGAAAATTAATTGATAGACCTTTTCAATGCATAGGAAACAAAAAAATATCATTTCCTTATTCCTACTCATTGTATTGTTGCTTCCCACGGTTTTGAATATTTCGCATCACCACCATGGCGAAGGTGATTATCTATTAAAAAGTCAATGGAAAATTGATGTTAAATGCGAGATTCGTGATTATCAGGGGCTTTTCTTTAGCATCATTGGACCTGTTCTTCCAGATCAAAATATCGAATTTATTGCAACAATTCATGAGATCGCAACATTTCCATTTCTTTCAAATTATTTAGCTCAATCCGTTCTTCTGCGTGCCCCTCCAGCCGGACAAATCATTTAGAAGGTAGTTCACTGATTGTCCAATATTAAATTTTATTAAATGAAAAGTATAGTCATTGTCTTGATTATTGGGCTATTGCCGTATGCGGTGTTTGCCCAAAATCAGGTTTCAGGTAAAATAACAGATGAAACAGGTGCGCCTATGCCCGGCACCACCATCTTTATCCCCGAATCGAATAAGGGAACCGTTTCCGATATCAACGGTTTTTATGTACTTTCGGGTCTGAGCAACGGAAAATTGAAGATTCAGTATTCCTATCTCGGATACAATAACTTCATCGAAACCGTGGTCCTCAATAATTCTTCCGCGGAAGTTAATGTTCAACTCCGGCCTACCCCTATCGAAACAGAAGAAATTGTAGTAACAGGTGGGTATAGTTCGAGCCAACATGAAAATGTAGTGAAAATTGATAAGCTGAAGCTCAACCAAATCACTAACCGTACTACGCCCAATTTCATGGAATTGATTTCCACTGTTCCCGGAGTTGATATGATTTCAAAAGGCCCGGGCGTGTCGAAACCGGTCATCAGGGGTTTATCGATGAATGATATTTTGGTTCTCAGCAACGGGGTAAGATTTGAAAATTACCAGTATTCCGACCATCACCCCCTGGGAATTGATGAATTCGGAATTGAAAATGTGGAAATCATCAAGGGTCCCGCTTCCCTTATTTACGGTTCGGATGCCATAGGTGGGGTGATCAATTTTATCAAGGAAAAACCGGCTCCTGTCGGCAGAATCATTGGCGATTATAATTTGCAGCTTTTCTCAAATACCGAAGGGATTAACAATAATCTGGGTATCCGCGGAACATCAAAGAAGTTTTTTGGTGGGTTCAGGGTCGGACAGAAAAGCCATGCCGATTATTTACAGGGCGGTGGAGAGGTCGTTCCGAATTCACGGTTCAATGAACTTTCATTCAAGGCAAATGGGGGTTATACCGGCAAACTGGGCACCTTTAAATTGTACTATGATTACAATGACCAAAAACTGGGATTGGTTGAAGATGAAGCGTTGGAATTGGTTACCGGAAGGGGGCGAAAGAACGAAGTGTTCTACCAGCAGTTTAAAAATCATCTGATCTCTTCTCAAAATAAGTTGTTCCTCGGGAATTCCAAGCTGGAGCTGAATGCATCGTATCAAAATACAACATTAACTCACTTTGCCGATATAGGTGAAGTTGAGATTGAAATGCAACTGGCCACCATCAACTATGAAGCAAAATACTATTTCCCATCTTCCAAAAGTTCTGAGTATATCCTGGGTTTTCAGGGTATGAACCAGAAAAACACCAACATCAATGACCGGGAAACCATTTTATTGCCGGATGCCGATACCGATAATTATTCATTGTTTGGTTTGGTGAGTCATACGGTTTTTCAAAAGCTGAAAATCCAGGCAGGCTTGCGTTACGATTTCCGGATAATCACTTCCGATACATACGGTGAAGCCGAGGATATCAATTATCACCTTGCTATTTCCAGGGATTACGGCAGCTTCAGCGGATCGGCCGGTGCAACCTATTCATTTTTCGAAAAATGGCTCCTCAGGGCTAACTTTGCAGCAGCCTATCGTACGCCCAATCTGGCTGAATTGACATCGCACGGCAAACATGAAACCCGTTTTGAAGAAGGAAATCCCGACCTGGTGCCGCAAAATGCCTATGAGAGCGACCTCAGCACCCACTTTCATTCTGATAACATCACTTTTGATGTGGCCGGATATTACAACATCATCAACCACTATATTTTCATTTCCCCGACAGATGAGTACACCGAGGATGGAGACAGGATTTACAGGTACCAGCAATCAAATGCATTGCTTTATGGCGGGGAAGCGGGGATCCATGTCCATCCGCAACCGGTTGAATGGCTGCACATAGAAGGAACTTATTCGAAAGTTGTCGGGGAGCAATCAGGAGGAGATTACCTGCCTTTTGTTCCCGCCGATAAGCTGAATTTCGAGTTTCGGGCTGAACAGGAAAATCTCTCTTTTTTGAAAAAGCCATTTTTCCGTTTCGACTGGCTCCTTGCCCTAGACCAGGAAAAACCTGCACCTGATGAAGAGCGTACGGGCGGTTATGCCCTTTTTGATGTTGGTATCGGATTTCACTTGAAGGCGGCAAATCAGTTGCTGGCTTTCGGTTTTTCAGTGAATAATATTTTTGACCGGAAATATTTCGATCATCTTTCCACATTGAAAGAAGTCAATTATTTCGAACCGGGCCGTAATTTTACTTTTAACCTGAGGGTGCCTTTCGGAATAAAGTAAAATTGTTTGCCTTATAAAACGGTCGATTTCGTAGTGTTTTTCCAGCGGTTAATCGTCAGCATGGAATTATTGTTGCTAAATTTTCGAAAATTCTTAATAAGTTCCTGCCTATAAAATGATCCGGCAGGCTCATTAGGGTTAATTTTGAACCCCAGTAAATGGTTTTGAATTTTCCCTATTTCGGATTCATGTCAGGTAAATCAAATATTAAACTGGTTCTGGAAAACGGGATGGAATTTCCAGGTCATTCATTCGGGTTCGACAAGTCGGCTGCCGGTGAGGTAGTATTTAATACCGCTATGACCGGCTACCCTGAAAGTCTTACCGATCCTTCCTATAAAGGCCAGATTTTGGTGGCTACTTACCCTTTGGTTGGAAATTACGGCGTTCCCCGCAGGGATTCCGAAAATAATCTTTTAAAATATTACGAGTCAGACAGGATTGCTGTGAAGGGTTTCATCATATCCGATTATTCGGTTCATTATAGCCATTGGAATGCGGAACAAAGCCTGGGTGAGTGGCTGCGATCACAGGAAATCCCGGGAATATCCGGGATCGATACAAGAGAACTAACACAGGTTTTAAGGGAAAGCGGAACGATGTTGGGTAAGATCATTTTCGATGGAAATGAGGTGGATTGGTACGACCCCAACCAGGAGAACCTCGTTTCACAAGTATCACCTAAAGAAAAGCAAGTTTTCGGAAATGGTAAATATAAAATCATCCTCATCGATTGCGGGGTGAAAAACAACATCATTCGCTGCCTGTTGGATTTTGATATTACGGTGATACGGGTTCCGTATAATCATGATATTTCAAAAGAGAATTATGATGGATTGTTCATATCCAATGGCCCTGGTGACCCGGAGATGTGCTATGAAACAGTTCAATATCTTAGTAATGCCCTGCAACAGGAAATACCGGTTTTTGGAATTTGCCTCGGAAGCCAACTGATGGCTTTGGCTTCAGGAGCAAAAACCTATAAGCTTAAATACGGACACAGGAGCCATAACCAGCCTATCAGAAAAGTCGGGGAGAATAAGTGTTTTATTACCTCCCAAAACCACGGTTTTGCTGTGGATAACAATACTTTGAACCAGGATTGGGAACCTTTATTTGTAAATGTAAACGATGACACCTGCGAAGGCATACGGCATAAAAATCTACCTTTTTTCTCTACCCAATTCCATCCCGAAGCATCAGGCGGACCGACCGACACTAAATTTTTATTTAATGACTTTATCAGTCTTGTGACAAAATACAAAGGGGATTGAAAATGGGAAGGATTGAAGTAAAAAAAGTATTACTGTTGGGTTCCGGAGCCTTGAAAATAGGTGAGGCAGGTGAATTTGACTATTCCGGTTCACAGGCCCTGAAAGCGCTAAAAGAAGAAGGAATCCGCACGGTTTTAATCAATCCGAATATTGCCACGGTTCAAACCTCTGAAGGGTATGCCGATAAAATTTATTTTCTTCCGGTAACACCTTTTTTTGTTGAGAAAGTCATCCGAAAGGAACAGCCGGATGGTATTTTACTTTCCTTCGGTGGGCAAACCGCCCTGAATTGCGGTGTCGGATTATTTAAATCGGGAATATTTGAAAAGTACAAGATCCGTGTACTTGGGACTCCGGTTCAAGCTATCATTGATACGGAAGACCGTGATTTATTTGTCGAAAAACTGAATCAAATCCAGGTGAGTATTGCAAGAAGTGTAGCCGCCGCTTCTGTTGAAGAAGCCAGGCAGGCTGCAATAAAACTGGGATTTCCGGTGATCGTCAGGGCCGCATATGCACTTGGAGGAATGGGCAGTGGTTTCGCTGAAAACGAAGATCAATTGCTGAATCTGCTGAATAATGCATTTTCCTATAGTTCACAGGTACTCGTTGAGGAATCTTTAAAGGGATGGAAAGAGGTGGAGTACGAGGTCGTAAGGGATTGCTACGACAACTGCATCACGGTTTGCAACATGGAAAATTTTGATCCTTTGGGTATTCATACCGGCGAAAGCATTGTTGTTGCGCCCTCTCAAACGCTGACCAATCAGGAGTATCATAAACTTCGTGAGTTATCCATCAAAATCATCCGGCACATCGGGATTGTGGGGGAGTGTAATGTGCAATATGCACTCGATCCCCATTCGGAGGATTACCGGGTGATTGAGGTCAATGCCCGTTTGTCGCGGTCGTCGGCCCTTGCTTCCAAGGCTACCGGTTATCCCCTGGCTTTCGTGGCGGCCAAGCTGGGGTTGGGATATGGTTTATTTGAACTCAAAAATTCTATAACGCAAACAACTTCTGCATTTTTTGAGCCGGCATTGGATTATATTGTCTGCAAAATCCCTCGCTGGGACTTAAATAAATTCCAGGGAGTATCCAGGCAGATAGGCTCCTCCATGAAATCGGTAGGGGAGGTGATGGCCATCGGCACTACCTTTGAAGAAGCGATCCAAAAGGGATTGCGAATGATCGGGCAGGGTGCCCATGGCTTTGTTGGTAACCGTGACCTGGTGATCGAAAATATTGGAGAAGAGCTGTCAAATCCAACAGAAATGCGAATTTTCGTTATTGAAAAAGCATTTGAGGAAGGATTTTCTGTTGATCAGATTTATGAGCTTACCAAAATCAACAGGTGGTTCCTTCAAAAGTTGAAAACCATTTATGACCTCAGTATGGATTTGGAAAAGTTTAATAAACTTGAAAATGTGCCTTTCGATTTGCTGCTGGAAGCCAAAAAGAGAGGATTTTCAGATTTCCAGCTGGGGCGGCTGATACTCAAAAGCCCGGCTGAAGATATGGATGAGGTTAACCGGATGGTGAGGCAGTACAGAAAATCCATCGGAATACTGCCATCAGTTAAACAAATTGATACACTGGCCGCAGAATATCCGGCATTTACAAACTATCTGTACCTTACTTACAGTGGCAAAAGTCATGATATCAGGTTTGAGGATGATGGTAAATCCGTGGTTGTTTTGGGATCAGGTGCTTACCGGATCGGCAGTTCCGTTGAGTTTGACTGGTGTGGTGTAAATGCCATAAATACCATTAATCAAAGTGGATTTCGTTCGGTGATGATCAATTACAACCCGGAGACCGTATCTACCGATTATGATGTGGCCAACAGGCTGTATTTCGATGAACTAAGTTTTGAACGGGTAATGGACATCATTGAGTTGGAGAAGCCCAAGGGCACAATATTATCAACAGGCGGCCAAATTCCAAATAACATGGCCATGCGGCTCGACAAGGTTGGTGTTGTGATACTGGGAACCCAGGCGGCTTCGATCGACCGGGCCGAGAACAGGCAAAAATTTTCGATGATGCTGGATGACCTGGAAATCGACCAACCTTATTGGAAAGAATTGACCAGCCTGGAAGAGATATTCAGGTTTTCAGATAAAGTGGGGTTTCCGCTACTAATCCGTCCTTCCTATGTGTTGTCGGGTGCAGCCATGAACGTTGTGTCAAACAGGGAGGAGTTGGAGCATTTCCTGCAGGTGGCGGCAAAGGTTTCAAAGAAGCATCCGGTTGTTGTAACTGAATTTATTGAGCAAGCAAAGGAAATAGAGATTGATGCGGTAGCCGATAGGGGAGAGATACAGGCATATGCCATGTGTGAACATATTGAATTTGCAGGTGTTCATTCGGGCGATGCCACCATGGTTTTCCCACCCCAGAAGATTTATTTCGAAACCGTTCGCCGGATCAAACGCGCTGCAAAAAAAATTGCCCGGGAATTGAATATTTCAGGGCCGTTCAACATTCAGTTCCTGGCCAGGGATAATGATATCAAAGTGATCGAATGCAATTTGAGGGCTTCCCGGAGTTTTCCTTTTGTTTCCAAGGTGCTGAAATCGAATTTCATTGAATTGGCCACCAAAATCATGTTGGGAGTTACTTACCTGAAACCGTCAAAATCAATATTTGAAATCGACCATATCGGGATCAAGGCTTCTCAATTTTCCTTTTCCAGGCTCTCAAAAGCTGATCCCGTGCTGGGAGTAGATATGTCTTCTACAGGTGAAGTGGGTTGTATTGGCGATGATTATTATGATGCTGTTTTAAAAGCCATGCTTTCGGTAGGTTACAGGATTCCCAGAGGAAATGTCATGATTTCCAGTGGTCCGGCCCGGGATAAACTGGAGTTGCTCAATAGCGCCCGGTCGATGGTTCAAATGGGTTTAAACCTTTTTGCCACACGAGGATCATTTGATTTTCTATCAGCCAATGGTATACCTGCTACCATGCTTCACTGGCCGGATGAGGACAAGCAGCCTAATGTGCTCGATTATATCAGGAACAAACAATTCGATCTGGTGATCAATATTCCCAAAAACCTCACACAGGGCGAACTGGCCAATGACTACACTATTCGCAGGTCGGCCATCGATTATAATATACCACTGATCACCAATGCCCGCCTGGCATCTGCCTTTATTTATTCCTTTACCAGGATTGACCCTGAAGACATTTCTATCAAAAGCTGGTCAGAATATTAATGATTCATTAGAGGTTCAATTTTTACTCCTGTTTTTTATTTTATCTTTACGTCGTCAATTTCACTTTCATTTGAACACAACGCGAACATCCGGAAAACAAAGATCATCTGCAAATAAAAAGGGATTTATATACCACTTGCATCCACCCATGGTTACTGAAACTTCGATCCGGTTCAACCGCACGTTTGGACTGGGTGGAATGGCATTGTTGCTGTTTACAATACAGCTTGTTACCGGTATGGTATTGCGTTTTGCTTATATTCCTTCTCCCGAAAAGGCTTACGATTCTATTCTTTTTATTCAGCATGAACTTCTGTTAGGAGGTTTTATCAGGAATATTCATCACTGGAGCGGGATATTTTTCGTGATCCTGACTTTTTTGCATTTTGTCCGTGTTTTTTTTGCGCAGGCCATTTTTATTCCCCGCAGGGTGAATTGGGTCATTGGAATTTTCCTGCTGTTGCTGGTTGTCCTTTCCAATTTTACAGGTTATTTACTTCCCTGGGATCAACTGTCATTCTGGGCAGTGACCGTGGCAACCAATATGCTTTCCTATATTCCATTAATAGGTGATTGGCTGGTGCAAGTAATTCGCGGCGGAAATGATGTCGGCTCTGCAACCCTATTGAATTTTTATAATTTTCATACCGGCATCCTTCCCATCATCATGGTCATATTGATGGTCTGGCACTTCTGGAAAGTTCGTAAAGCAAAGGGTGTAGCGGTTCCCGATGAGAATAATGAAGTTCGTGTCCCCAGTTATCCCAATTTGTTATTGAAGGAGTTGGTAGTAGGCCTCGTTTTGATTGCATTTATATGCATGTTGGCAGCCATCTTCAATGCCCCTTTGCTCGACAGGGCCAACCCTGCATACAGCCCCAATCCGGCAAAGGCACCCTGGTATTTTATGGGAATACAGGAATTGTTGATGCATATTCACCCGTTTTTTGCATTTATTGTTTTACCTCTCCTTTTTTTTGGAGGCTTGATATGGTTGCCCTTTAAAATAAAAGCCGGGAATCAAGGTTTGTGGTTCCACTCAGAGAAAGGGAAAAAAATGGCGATTCAGGCAGCAGTTTTAGCACTTTTATTTACACCTGTTGCGATTTTAATAGAAGACTTTTTCCTGCATTTTGAAAGCTGGTTACCTCACTGGCCCAAAGCCATCAGTGAGGGTTTGATTCCGTTTTTACTCCTTTGCGGATCATTTTTTATTTATTTGGTTTATTTAAGAAGAAAATACATCCCTGATTCAAGGGAAATAATCATAGCCGTCTTCACTGTTTTTACGGTGTCGTACATTGTTTTATCTGTTATCGGAATCTGGTTCCGGGGCGAATCCATGCAATTAAACTGGCCCTGGCTGATCTGATGATGAAAATTGTAGTAAAGTCTTGAACTCAACTGAAAATAATAAATCCGAAATGCACTCCGTGCCTGAAGAGTGTTCAGTAAAGGAATCTCCTGACAACAGAAGGAATTTCCTCAAAAAGATTTGGGGCGTATTTGGTATTGTTGCCGGTGCCGAGTCGATAGCAGCCTTGGCCGGGTTTTTTAAACCCGGTAAAAAATTGCTGACGGACAATACCCCGAAATTTATTGTTGCAGGAAATGTTAAGGACTTTCAGTTAAATTCGGTTTTTCCTTTCCGCAGTGGTAAATTTTACCTCGTGCGGTTGGATGATGGCGGATTTATGGCCATTTCATTAAAATGCACCCACCTGGGCTGTTCGGTCATTTGGAACGAAGCGAAAAAGGAGTTCATCTGCCCCTGTCATGCATCTTCTTTTAATACATTCGGAGAGGTGATGAAAGCCCCTGCACCAAGGGCATTGGACGTTTTCCATGTGATTATTGAGGAGGGAAAAGTCAAGGTGGATGTTTCCAAAGTCATTCGCAGAAATGGGTTTGATAAAACACTGGTAACTTATGCTTAATGAGAATGAATAACCAGGATAAATGGATAAAAGCAGGATTGATCGCAACCATTCTCATTGTGTTGACGGTTCCGGTATACCTGGTTAAGAAAAATATTTTCGAAACGGCAGATGAATCACAATTTGCAAATGAACCCTTTTTTGTAGGGAAGGACGCTTGCGTCGATTGCCATAAAGTGCAGTTTGAGTTGTGGAAAGGGTCGGATCATGACCTTGCCATGGATTATGCCACCGATTCAACGGTACTGGGAAATTTTAATAATGTTCAATTGACTGCACGCGGCTTCACTCACCAGTTTTACAAGCGGGATGAAAAATTTTTTGTGAGAACCGATGGGCCCAAAGGCAAGCCGGAAGAGTTCGAGGTGAAATACACCTTTGGATATCATCCACTGCAACAATACCTGGTGGAATTCCCCGGAGGCCGTTTGCAAACCTTACCCCTTACCTGGGATACCATTTCCAAATCATGGTACCATATGGCTGATGCCGTGTACCCTGAAGAAGAGGTCAATCATCGAAACTGGTTGCACTGGACCAACCTGGGTCAGAACTGGAATGGGATGTGCGCCGATTGTCATTCGACCAATCTTAAGAAAGGATTTGATATCAAAACGGAAACATTCAATACCACCTGGTCGGAAATTGATGTAAGTTGTGAAGCCTGCCACGGGCCTTCTTCCGAACACATCAAATGGGCCAATCTGCCCGAAATGGCCCGGCCTCAAAATGTGAATGCAGGGTTGGTTGTTCAAACAAGCAATATCGATAACCGGCGGTATGTAGATCTTTGTGCCAGGTGTCACACCCGCCGGAGTGCCCTCCACGACTATGATTTTGACTGGGCAGATCTGCTTGATCAAATGATACCGGAGCTCGTTCGAGAACCATTATACTATCCTGACGGCCAGATACTGGAAGAAGACTATGTATTCGGTTCTTTTACCCAAAGCAGGATGTATATGGAAGGTGTCAGGTGCAATGACTGCCATGATGTTCATAGCGGTAAACGGATACTGGATGGTAATGCGTTATGCCTGCAATGCCATCGCTCGGATGTATATGATTCTTATAAACATCATTTTCACAAATATGAAGGCAACAGCAGCCTGAAGGTGATAGATGAATTTGGAATAGAACAGGAAGTTGGATCGGGAGTTCAGTGTATTAATTGTCATATGCCCGGCAGGTATTATATGGGCGTGGACTACCGGCGCGATCACAGTTTCAGGGTGCCAAGGCCTGATCTTTCGGATGAAATGGGAACCCCGAATGCCTGTACGCAATGCCATGCCAATCAATCCAATGCCTGGGCTACTTCATATATGAAAAAATGGTACGGTGAAAGTACCAATCCCCACTATGGTATCGCCCTTGCCGCCGGAACCCACCGGCTACCCGGTGCTTTTGAAAAACTGGTCAGGTTGTCAAATGATGACCTGTACCCGGTAATTGTGAGGGCTACAGCATTATCTCTGTTGGGTGAGAATTATGCAGATAGCAGTAAAATCATTTTGAAAAACAATTTAAAGGATGTGGAATCCCTGATCCGGTACACTGCAGTTAATCAATATCCGTTATCAGATTTAACTGATATGGATGCCCTGGTCCCTTTGCTGAATGATCCTGTAAGGGCAGTCCGGTTCGAAGCGGCCATAAAGTTGTCTCAGGTTCCCAGGGAACAGTTTCCTGCAAAAAGCCGATACGCCCTGGATGAGGCCCTGTTGGAATATAAGAAAGCCATGGAATATTCGGGTGATTTTGCCGCCAGCAGGCTTAATCTTGGAAATTATTACAATAACTTAGGGGAACCACTGAAGGCCATTGAGCAGTTTATAGCAGCCATCAGGATCGACGATCAGTTTTACCCCGCCAAAGTCAACCTGGCCATGATTTACAATCAGCAAGGCGAAAATGATAAAGCCGAATTGTTATTTAGGGATGTTTTAAAATCCAATCCCGGCATGTCGGAAATTTATTACTCCCTGGGCCTTCTACTCGCCGAAAGGGAGAAGTACCAGGAGGCAGCAAATATGCTGCAAAAAGCATCTGAACTGTTACCCGACCGGATCAGGATATATTACAACCTGGGTTTGATCTACCAGTATCTCAATGAAAATCAAAATGCCGAACAAGTACTCATGAAAGGTTTAAACATTCAACCGGAAAATTTTGATTTACTCTATGCACTGGCAGATTTTTACCTGAAACAGAAAAACTTTTCCAGGGCAAAATTTTATGCTGAAAAACTTGTAACGCTTTATCCTCAGAGCCAGGTTGGAACTGATATATTGAAAATGATTCCTCGTTAACTACAAAAAAATCCAATCAATATGAGAAAAATTTTATGGTCAATTGTTCAGATTGTGTTTCCCTTATTACTTTTGGGACAGCAAAACATGATTAAATCGGAATTAAAATCGGAATACACAGTAAAAATTCATGTAGACTATCAATATATACTTGAATTGCCGGGTCAGGCTGCATCAGGTGAAAAATTGCCGTTGATCCTGTTCCTGCACGGATCGGGTGAACGGGGTGATGATTTGGATTTGGTGAAGGTGCATGGCCCCCTGAAATTTATTGAATCGCATCCCGAATATCATGTTGCTGTATTGGCGCCACAATGCAAGAGCGGTGAATTCTGGGATGCCCAAAAACTCAGTTTGTTGCTCGACAATATTATCGCAAATTATCCCATTGATACCACCAGGATTTACCTTACCGGATTGAGTATGGGTGGATATGGCGCCTGGGACCTGGCCATGTTCGAACCAACTCGGTTTGCAGCAATCGCCCCTGTTTGCGGGACTACCTTTCGTCATAAACTAATGGCACAAAAGGTGAAAGACATTCCCATCTGGATTTTTCATGGTGCGATGGATGAAACGGTTCCTTTCCATAATTCGGCCAGGATGGTTCAAAAACTGAAAGAATTGGAAGCGGATGTTCAATTTACCGTTTACCCGTTTACAACACACAATGCCTGGGATGAAGCCTATGCGGATGAGGAACTTTATAAATGGTTCCTTTCACACAAGAATGAGTAGATCATTTTTACTGTTGACTGCTTTGAGCCTGCTTCATTTGTTCCTCGGTGATCCAGCCGCCGCCTAAGGCTTTATAAAGCTTAACATAAGCATTAAGGTATTGTTGGTAAGTGTCGGAAGCAATAAGTTCCGAATCGAACTGGGTCCGGTCCGAATCCAGGACTTCGAGGTAACTTGTAACCCCGCCGTTGTAGCGTTCCTTCGACAGCTTTGCTGCATTCTGAGCAGCTGCCATTTGTTTCATACGTGCCTGCGATTCTTTTTCAAGAGTAGAAATCTCGATCAATGCATCTTCCACTTCCCGGAATGCTTGGATCACTGTCTGAGCATAATTCAGGCTGTCCTGTATCATCCTTTCACGTTCGACCTGAACCCTTCGCTTGTTTTTGTTAAACTCGAAAATGGGCCCAAAAATTCCGGCACCCACCGACCATACAAAGGCATCTCCTGAAAAGAATGTGCTTAGTTCGCTGCTGGCTGCTCCCAGCATTCCTGAAATACTTATGGATGGATAACGCAATGCCTGGGCCACCCCGATCCTGGCATTTTGTGCAGCAACTATCTGTTCTGCGGCGAGAACATCCGGCCGCCGTTCGATCAATGAGGAAGGTACACCGGTAGGAATTTTCGGTGGGACCTGCTGATCCATCAGTGTTTTTGTGATGGTGATCTGGCCGGGATTAACTCCGAGGAGAATGGATAGTGCATGCTCGGTCTGGGCAACAGCCCTTTTATAAAGAGGAATCGCGGCCTCGGCGACAGCTTCCTGTATCTGAGCCTGGTTCAGATCGATCTCGGCAACAATACCTTTATCGAACCTTTCCTTGATGATCCTTAAGGATTCCTTTCTTGATTCGAGTGTTTTTACAGAAATTTCGTAGAGCGACCTGTAATCCAGAAGCAGGAAATAGGTCTCGGCAACAGCCGATATCAGGCCAATCTGAATGGCAGCCATGCCATATTCTGAGGCAAGCAATTCTGCCTGGGCTGCTTCAGTCGACCGGCGATATTTACCCCAGAAATCGAGTTCCCAAACCAGGTTGGCTGTTGCTGCAAAATTATTGTATGGCCCCATGACTTCACCCACACTGGGTACATTATCCTGCCCGCGTGATCCGGAGATGCCATAAGTCAGGGCTGGCCAGTAATCGGCTTTGTTGTAACCCACAATGTACATTGCTTCGTCGATCCTCGAAGCTGCAATTTTAACATCGTAATTATTAGCAAGGGCAATCTTGATCAGCTTGTTCAGATCCTCATCCCGGAAAAGCTCCCACCAGTGCAAATCGATGGCCGTATCCTGTATTCCTTCTGCAAATCTGAACTCACCAGGGGATTTAATTGCAGGTCTTTGATAATTCGGTCCCACCTTGCAGGATGCGATTATAATTGATAAAATGCTAATCTTAACAAATAACTTTATCATGGATCCTGTCTTTTAATTTCTAATAATAAATTCTAATATTCAAATGATAAATTTCAAATAATTTCCAAATCAAAAATTTAAAAATCATTTTTGGATTGTTTGAAGTTTTTATTATTGAACATTTGGTGCTTGTTTGTGATTTGTATTTTGGGAATTAGTATTTGTCTTTTGCAGGGTAAGGGCCAACTCCTTCTTCTTCTCGTACTTCCCAAGTTTACCAATGACAACGAATAGCATCGGGTACATAAAAACTCCTACGATGGTTGCAACCAGCATACCGGCAAAAACCGCCACACCCATAACATTGCGAGCCAAAGCACCTGCGCCACTTGCCGTGATCAACGGAATTACACCCAGAATAAAAGCAAATGATGTCATCAGGATGGGGCGTAAACGAAGTTTGGCTCCTTGCAGGGCTGCCTCTTTAAGAGATAGTCCTTCCTCAAATTTTTCCTTAGCATATTCAATGATCAGAATAGCGTTTTTAGCGGCAAGTCCGATAAGAACAATCAGGGATATTTGAGCAAATACGTTTAATACATAACTGTCAGATCCGAATCTTGCGAGCCACAGTCCTCCAAAGGCGCCGAAAACAGCAAACGGAGTTCCAAGCAAAATGGTAAAAGGCAATGACCAGCTTTCGTATTGAGCAGCAAGGATCAGGAATACAAAAACGAGTGCAAAAACCAACACAACATTGGCTGTTCCGGAGGCTTTTTTCTCCTGGAACGACATGGCATTCCAGGAATAGCCAATATCGTCCGGTAAAACCTCTTTAGCGACTTCTTCCAGGGCTTTAAGAGCCTGGGCTGAGCTGTATCCCGGAGCGGGTGTCCCTGTCACCTCAGCAGCTCGCGACATATTAAACCTGAAGGTAAATTCAGGCCCGCTGATGTCTTCTATTTTGGCAATAGAGGTCAGCGGAACCATGTCGCCACTGGCATTTCGAACCGAAAACAAAGCTATGTCCTTTTCATTGACACGATATTCCGGACCTGCCTGTACGTAGGCTTTGAAAACCCGCCCGAACCGGTTAAAATCGTTCACATAAGATCCACCCAGGTAGGCTCCGACAGTGCTATAAATGTCATTGAGTGAAAGCCCCATTTTCATAGCTTTCTCACGGTCAATATCAAGATAACGTTGTGGCGTGGAAGCCTGGAATGTCGTAAATGCGGCGCCGATCTCAGGCCGTTCCCTTGCAGCCAAAATAAACCTCTGTGTCTGTTCAGCAAGATATTGTGGAGTATTTCCCGTTTTATCCTGGATCATAATGCTGAATCCGGAACCGTTCCCGAGTCCGGGAATTGCCGGCGGTCCAAAAGCAAAAGTCTGTGCTTGCGGGATCATGGCAAAGAATTTGCCGTTCAGCCTTTGCATCAGGTTTTTCACCCTGTCTTCTGCACCTCGTTCACCCCACTCTTTTAAGGAAACAAATATAAATACAGAATTGGTGGAGTAACCACCGGTAAGCATACTGAATCCGGTAATACACGTTACATATTCAACCCCTTTTTCATCGGAAAGTATTTTTTCAATTTTTTCTGCAACCTTATCAGCCCTCTGCATTGATGCAGCATCCGGCAGTTGCGCATTTACAAAAAAGTAACCCATATCCTCTTCAGGAATAAAGCCACCGGGGACAAATTTCCCCAACACCCCTGAAAGGAAAACAAGGAGTACAATAAAGATAACTCCACGGCCTGCCTTTCGGATGATCACTCCTGAAAAACTGATATAGGAATTATTGGCTTTATCAAAATATTTATTGAATGCTCTAAAGAATTTACCGGCCAATCCTTTGGCAGGCTTTGGATGCCTGAGCAAAAGCGAACATAAAGCAGGGCTCAGGGTGAGTGAATTCAGGGCAGAAAAAACTACTGAAACCGCAATAGTAATGGCGAACTGTTGGTATAAACGTCCTGTAATTCCGGCCACAGCGGCAACAGGGATAAATACCGCAGCCATCACCAGGGTTGTGGCAATAATAGGACCCGTAACATGTTTCATGGCCAGAACAGTCGCTTCCCTGGGATTCATGCCATTTTCGATATTCAGCATAACCGCCTCCACCACCACAATCGCATCGTCAACGACAATGCCAATAGCCAGGACAAGTCCCAGCAGCGACAGCGTGTTGATCGAAAATCCAAGCAAAGGAAATAATATAAAAGCACCGATCAGTGAAACAGGGACAGCAAGCATTGGGATCAGCAGTGCACGCCAGTTTTGGAGGAAAATAAACACAACTATGATCACCAGGATCAATGCCTCAAAAAGTGTATGAATAATCTCATTAATACCTTCGGATATGGCGAGTGTTGTATCAAGGGATATATCATAGGCAACTCCTTCCGGGAAATTCTCCGAAATTTTCTGCATTAAATTTTTTACAGCTTCTGCAATTTCCATTGCGTTGGAGCCTGGTGACTGGTATATGGCAATCGCCGCGCAATCCTTCTGGTTCATCCGGTTGAATGACTTGTAGGTCTCAGTGCCAAGTTCAACCCTGGCTACATCTTTCACTTTCACCTGGAATCCCTCGGCAGATTGACGAATGACAATGTTTCCAAATTCTTCTTCCGACTGAAGACGGTCCTGCAACCTCACCGTATAGGTGAATTCAGTTCCGGGGGGCGCCGGTTCAGCACCATATTTACCGCCGGCAACAATTATGTTTTGTGCTTTAATTGCAGCGACTACATCATTCACCGTCAGGCCCATTTCGGCCAGCCTGTCGGGTTTTACCCAAATGCGCATGGCATAATCACCGGCACCGAAAATATCTACACGGCCAACACCGGGAATTCGGGCAAGTATGTCTGATACATTGATTTTGGTATAATTGCTGAGAAATATTTTATCGTAAGTGTTATTTGGTGATGTAATGGAAACAAGCATTAACGGGAATGCAAGTGATTTTTTGGTAGTGACACCCAATCTTTTAACATCGTCCGGGAGTTTTGGCGTTGCTGCCGATACCCTGTTTTGCGTAAGCACATTGTTCATGTCGGGATCAGTACCTACCTCGAATGAAACCCTGAGGCTCATCACACCGTCATTGGTGTTGATCGACTGCATGTAGAGGCTGTTCTCCACACCATTGATTTCCTGCTCAAGGGGTGTAGCAACCGATTGTTCAACATTCATTGAAGATGCTCCGGTATAGGTTGCAGTTACCTGAACCATTGGAGGCGTAAGGTCAGGATACTGTGCAATGGGCAGGCTCATCATTGAGATTACCCCGACTATCACAATAATGATCGAAATAACCATTGCGACAATCGGCCGCCTTACAAAAAAATCACCCATGATTATCTTGTTTAAATGTTAGTTGAAATTCATAAATTCTGCGGGTATTTCTACCGGTTGAGGAGATACTTTATTTCCGGGTTTTGCAACCATCAGTCCCTCGAATATAATCTGTTCATCAGCCTTCAGGCCATCCAGTACCATCCACATACTACCGACTTTAGGTCCCATTTTCACCTGTCGTGCTTCCACTTCGTTGTTGGCATTGACTACCATTACCTGGAAAACGCCCTGCATTTCTTTAACGCACCGCTGCGGAATAATTAGTCCGTTTTCAACTTCATCCAAAATCACCCTCAACCGGGCAAACTGACCCGGGCGAAGTATTCTTCCGTTATTCGGGAATGAAACCTGCATCAGGATGGTACCGGTAGCAGGGTCAACCTGCCTGTCGGCAAAATTGAATCGTCCCGGGCTTTCATAAATGCTACCATCGGCCAGGATCAGGCTGATTTTTGCTTTTTTGGATGAATTTTCATTCATCGCCTTTTGTTTTTCCTTATAGCCCTTTAAAATATTCAGAAATTCTGATTCGCCGATAGAGAACTGAACCAGGATGCTGTCAATGGAAGAAACTGTATTCAGGACGATTGGATTGGGATATTTACCCACATATTCTCCGGTTTTGGCTTCGGTCCTTCCAATAATGCCGCCAATGGGAGAAGTGATAGTAGCATAGCTCAGGTTAATCCGGGCATACTCCAGTTGGGCTTTTGCTGCATCAACGGCGGCTTTTGCTGCGCCATACTGGGCTTCGGCAGCATCCAGATCACTTTGCGATACGGCATTGATAGCAGCCAATGGCCGGTATCGCTTCACATCACTTTCGGCTTTTGCAAATTGCGTCTCAGCCTCAGCCAAAAGACTTAATTGCGTAGCTTCAACGGCTTTCAGAGGTTCGGGATCAATCGTATAAAGCAACTGACCTTTTTTGACCGCCGAGCCTTCCTGAAAATACATCCCGGTCAGGAAACCATCAACCCTGGCTCTTATCGGAATGTCCTTATATCCATAAGTTTGACCCGTAAAATCGCTGGGAATCGGCACTGTTGTTTGCACTACCTTAATGACCTGAACAGGGGGCGGCGGTATTTTCTTTACCTCATTTTTTCCGCATGAACTGACCAAAAGCAGAAACATGAAAAGAACAAGCAGCCTGCTGATAAATTGATTCGATTTAATCATAAGTAATGTGATATTTGGGCATTATTATTTAATGATAAGATCTTAATTAGAGTAGCAAAACTACACTAATTTTAATTGAATTTACGATTAATTTTTTATTACAAAATTAGGCTACCGCATATCCAGATGCAATAGAATTTTTGCACTATTGAAGATTTGTAAATTATACAACGAGAATGGTTACATTTGTTCTTCATTTTAAGTCTATTGAATATGTTGAATGCACTTCTATGGGGTTTTCAGGCTACATCAACTTTATTGTTGGGTGGAATGATTGCCTCCCGGTTTAACCTGGGTAAAAAGACACATGGAGTCATCATGGCGTTTGGCGTCGGAGCACTAATCTCGGACATTGCTAATAAATAATTGACAGAAGCTGATTTCAAAAAAGGGTTGATCTATCCGAATGTAAATGATATTCTTAGTGTATCGGTGAATGATGCTGTTAAAGTTGCAGAATTTATTTTCGAGCAAGGGTTGGCAGGAATTGAAATGCCGGATGACCTCAGATCCTTTATCAAAAGTAAGATGTAAGAACTAGTATACAGATGATTTGGATTGATATGCTATAAATCGAAAAGTAAAAATGGCTTCAAATTGTTTTTTATCCGGGCTTCTTTGCTATTTTTGAACTATGGTAAAGTTATGGCTTATTGATATTATTAAAGCCTTCATTCTCATTGCTTTTCCGTCTTTATTATTCGCTCAAAAGAACGATACTGTATATTTGCTGAATGGCGACCGGTTCACGGGTGAATTGAAAAAACTGGAATACGGCCTGATTTACCTGAAGACGGACGCCATGCAAACCATCAACATCGAATACGACCGGATTCAGACGATATACTCTGCAAAATTCTTTGAACTGCGTACATCCACCGGATTCAGGTATTATGGTTTCCTGGCAAAATCGACCGTAAAGGGAGCAGTCAATATCATTACCGCCAACGATACAATTCCTAAGCCTATCGCCGACATTGTCGAGATCACTTCGATTAAGAAAAGCTTTTTTAAAAAAATGGATGGTTCGGTTGATGCCGGGTTAAGCTATACCAAGGCCAGTGAAGTTTTCCAGTACAACCTGGCAGCCAATATCACGTACAGGACACCCAAATACTCGACAGAATTCGACCTGAGCAGCATACTGACTGACCAAAAAGAAGACATTACCCGTAAAAATGATATCGGATTAGGCGTAACACGGCTGCTACCTGGCAAATGGCTGGCTGGTGTACAGGTTAAAGGACAGCAGAATACAGAGCTTGATCTGGACAAACGGTGGCAGGGTGGTTTCGGTATTGGTTACGATCTTGTCAGGACCAACTCCAACAGGTTTAATACCCTTGCAGGACTTTTTGTTAACTATGAAAAAACAATAGATTCCGCCATTGTTACCAATAACCTCGAAGGTTTGATAGCGTTGCAATACAAGTGGTTTCAATACCGCCATCCGAAAATTGATGTGACAAGCAGCTTTGATTTTTTTCCCAGCTTTACCGTGCCAGGGCGTTACAGGATAGAATATGAACTGAATGGAAAATTTGAGATCATTACCGATCTGTTTTTCAGCATTTCAATTTACGATAATTTTGATAGCAAGCCCTCCGGAAGCGAATCCTCTAAAAATGACTGGGGTGTAATCACATCGATCGGATATTCTTTTTAGTGGTTTTTTGTAACGACCTATACCGTAAACCTTCAATCCGGATTATAAAAACGCCCATGAACAATGCTTTTCGTTCTTCTCAGATCCTCAAACAATTTAACCCAGATTAAGTATTAGAAAATGCTTAAATGATTAAGTGTTTGTAATCAGCACAATAAGAATTGCGCTGAACAAACACTAAATCGGGGTTACCCTCATGGAATCAATAGTTCAGCCA
>JAFGBL010000125.1 GCA_016933115.1 Bacteroidales bacterium
AGTGAAAAAAATCGGAATCAATAACCTTTTATCAAAAACAACCCTGGTTTACCTTGTGTTTACCCTGATCGCATTTTTCGTTACCGCCAAACTCCTGGAGCGTGAATTTACAATAAATATTGACCAGGAACTTGAAGAACGCTTCCGATGGGAAGAAATGAAACATAGAAGGGCATTGGAAACAGGTCATGTCCGAAGAAGAAATCCGTACAGCACCATTATTCAACTCGAAGCAAAACCTGATCCGGCGTCCTATCCTATATATATTGATACCATGATGATGCATCGTGATTCGGAAGAGGTAATTCTCCACCGGATCAAAAAAAACCTGCTTTTAGTAGCCGGGAATTACTATGAAATCACAATGGTCAGTGATATGGAGGACCTTAAAGAAATGCAGGAAGAAATCGTGGAGATCATGGTACCCACATTTATTATATTAGCGCTGGTGCTATTACTTTTCAGTGTTGTATTGTCGGGCTATTTCTTCCGTCCGTTCAACAAAATCCTCGAAAACATGAGAACCTACAAAGTGGGGAAGCCTGAAAGCCTGAATGCGACAAACACATCAACAACCGAATTCAGGAAAATGCAGGCACTTTTTAAGGGTATGGTCGACAAAATTGAAAATGACTACCGCAACATCAAGGAATATACCGAAAACATGGCCCACGAGATCCAGACACCCCTTGCGCTAATCCGGAATAAAGCGGAAAACCTGATGTCTGACGAATCCGTAATGGAGAAGTATGCGCGCGAAATTAAAGCCATATATGACGAAACCAATCATCTTTCTAATCTCGGTACATCCTTGAATTTACTTACCAAAATTGAAAACGAGGAATTCAGGAGTGCAGAATATATCAAAACAAAAGGAATCATTGAAAAACATGTCGATACCATCAGGGAACTGGCAGATCTTAAATCGATGGCCATTGAAACCGATCTATCGGCTGCCCATGAATTACACATTGATCTCAGGCTCTTCGAGATCCTTATAAAAAATCTGACAAGGAACGCCTTGCATTATGGAACAGCGGATGGACCTATCAGGATCAGTTCAATCCCTGAAAGACTGGTATTTTCCAATTATGGTCCTCCATTATCGGTTCCGGCTGAGAAAATATTTGAGCGATTTTATAAACACAATTCCTCTAAAACCTCCCTTGGCCTGGGTCTTGCCCTTGTGAAAAAAATATGTGAATTAAACAACCTTGAAATTGTATACAGGTACCAGAATGGCCAGCATACTTTTACAATCTCCTGATAACCGGTTCAATTGAATTTTATTGTTTATTGAATTATCTCGAGGAATTCTTTTGATTAAATTTATTAATAAAATCATTTTATAGATAATGTACCGTTTGGTAAAATACCTATTCGTTACGATAATCATCGTTTTTTTACACATTTCTCCGGATACCATCGGTCAGGGAATAGAGCACAATTACCTTGTGGGACCTCAAAATACATCCTGCGACAGCCTTCCAAAAACATTTGCAAATCTTGAAAAAGCCATATCACTCATTGAAAACGCAACTTTTCGATCCAGTGAAAAATTTACAATCAACAGGAAGTTTGGTGTCCAGGGAGGCTGGTATTACTCATGTGATAATAAGACAGGATACCTTATAATTTTGCAAGACAATTACAAACTCCTTTTTCACGGTGTCCCAAAATCCGTCTGGGATGCATTCATCATTACAACGGATTTTGAAACATTTATGGATGAAAATCTCAGAAGCTACCAGTACAGATTTCTGCGTGAATGAATTTTTGTAAAATGCCAATCTGCCAGATTAACCTATGCAAGGTTTCCCTACTGTTCCATTTCTTTGAATTCTCCAAAAACCTTTACGAATATGAAAATTGAAAGGATTCCCAGTAAGGTATGGATTGCAAGGGTGTACATGATATATTCCGGGTGATTCATGGCTTCATATTTACCCATAGCCATGGTATACAGACCACTTAATGACCCGCCAATAAAAGTAGCAAGGAAATTCGTGCCCATATATAATCCCGCTTTTTCTTTCGGAGCGATCCATGTAATATACTCCTGGATCCTTGGTGAAGAGATCATTTCACCCACGGCGAAAAGGAAGACACCCAGAAAAACCCAGGCCGGCGATGCCAGCAGGGAGAAAGCCAGAACAACAAATCCTAATGCTGCTACAAAAAGGCCGAAATTGAAGGAAGGAATAGGCGGTCTTTTTTCAAAAATCCTGGAAACAAAAACCTGAAATATTATAATAACATACCCGGTATGAGCAATCGTTTCTCCCAACACCCGTTTTATCCCGTCTACCTCGCCGGATATCAGATTGGCGAAACCTACACCCAGCAGGCCACTCACCTGTTGAAATAAGGTAGCAGTATCTACATGATCATCAATATAAATAGCAAGAATATTGAAAAAAGCCCAGAATGGCATCCAGAAAAACAGTCCGAGCAATATAATAAAAATAAGAAATTTGATGTTTGACAGCGCTTCCCCTATGTCCCTGAACTTTTTCGCCAGTGCTATACCTTCGATATCACGTTCAGGTTCCCTGTAAAAGAACAGCGTGATCAGGAACATAATCCCAATAGCAATCGCTGCAGCATAAAAAGCATAATCCCATGAAATGGCCCTCAAATTTCCGGCAACCAGCGGACCGAAGGATGCTCCAACGTTCACCATCTGATAAAAAATACCGAATCCAATCGTTTTATTGGTTCCATCCGTTACAGCTCGTACTGTACCTGATATCAAAGGTTTGAATATACCGGCAGCAAAACCGATAGTGAGCATTGTGAGTGCGATTCCGGAAAAAGATTTCGTAAAAATCAGAAGTAAAATGGAAGGCAGATAAGCCAGGTATGAAATTATAAGCATTTTTTTAAATCCATACTTATCTGCAAATGTCCCTGAAAACAAGGGTATCAGATAGGATAGGGCAAGAAAAATGCTTTGAATAATACCCAGTTGATCCCTCGAATATCCAAGATGCTGAAGGTATATTCCAAATCCCATATATATGCCGTAATAAGCAAATCTTTCAAGGATTTCAATTGAGTTGGCCACCCAGAATACCCGGGGGAATGGCGTTCTTTTCTGCATTGTTAAAAAATAGTTTTTTCGAAATCCGATTTACAATTTTGTTTTCAGAATGACAAATATGACCTAAAAAACCTATTTTTTATTCAATAAATAATTGTCAAATGTTATATTTTTACAGATCAAATCTTGAAATCAGTTTCTTGATTTAATTATATCCACATTTTCCATGTATTAAAAAATTGTTTTTATTTTCAAACAACAAATAACGGGACTAAAATAAATAACTATGAAAAGAAGGACTTTCCTCAGGCATACTCTTACAACAGCCGCTGCACTGGGAGCTGTTTCGATGTATCCATTCCCATATCACGCATATGCCGGAGAAGAAAAAAAGTATGCCTCTGATCTTGTTGAACTGGGCAATACAGGTTTGAAAGTAACCAGGCTTGCCATGGGCACCGGTACGCACGGGGTGAACAAAGCCTCCAACCAGACCCGACGGCTTGGGATAAAAGGTGTTGCCGATCTGCTGCATGCAGCCTATGATGAAGGAATTCTTTTCTGGGATTCCGCGGATCAATACGGTACTCATCCGCATCTGAAAGAAGCCCTGAAGTATGTTCCAAGAGAGAAAGTAACAATACTTACAAAAACACATGCCACCACCGAAGAGGAAATGAAGAAAGACCTGGACCGATTCCGGGAAGAAATCGGAACGGATTACCTGGATATTGTCCTGCTGCATTTTCAGACCAAGGATAACTGGCCGGAAATCAAGGAAGGTGCCATGAATATACTGGGTCAGGCAAGGGAAGATGGTATCATCAAGGCACACGGTGTCTCCTGTCATACACTCGGTGCCCTGCAAGCTGCTGCCGATTCTGACTGGGTACAGGTTGACATGGCAAGGATCAATCCCGACGGTTCAAAAATGGATGCAGATGTACCTACGGTTGTAAAAGTATTAGAAAAAATGCACAGGCAGGGCAAAGGCATCATTGGCATGAAAATATTCGGGGCTGGTGAATTGCGTCATAAGGTGGATGAGTGCCTCCAATGGACACTTGCCCAGGATTTTGTGCATTGCTTCACCATCGGCCAGGAAGACCAAGCCCAAATGTATGACCTGACGAAAAAGCTACCGGCAGCAAGTACGAGAGGGTAGTGGGATTTTAGAATCTAGAATCTAGAATCTAGATTCTAGTCGGCGATTGTGGTACAATATCACTTATAATGATAACATGTAACTGCTAATTTATACATTGATTCA
>JAFGBL010000126.1 GCA_016933115.1 Bacteroidales bacterium
AATTATGCCATTTTCATTGTTGATCAGGAAAAAAATGTTATCAACAAGCGGGGGTTAGTTTTTGCACAGGCTGACGGTTTTGGATATCAATTTCCGAACCAGGGGTTCGTCATCGATGATGATGGTTTTGATCATGGGTCTTTTTTACGAAGGTATGAAAAAAATAATTGTGAATCACTCTTTAGGCAATGAGAGGAACAAAGTGAATATTTCAATTTTTTTGATTATTTAACATTCAAAAATAACCCAACAACCCCAATTTTAATAATTTAGCGGCCAGTAACTCAACATGGCACTCCAGGACGAAAAATATAACCGCAGGCGATTACAAAGCTCTTATTTGACAAGTATCGTTAGTATCTCATTGGTGCTTTTTATGCTGGGTTTGCTGGGTTTGATCATCCTTCATTCGAAAAAGCTATCGGATTATGTAAAGGAAAATATCGGGTTTTCCATCATCATGAAGGAAAATGTGAAGGAAGCCGGCATCATCAAGCTCCAAAAAATCCTGGATGCCAAACCCTATGTAAAATCTACCAAATACATAACCAGGGAAGAGGCTGCAAAGGAATTTTCAAAAGAGTTGGGAGAAGACTTTTCAGCTTTTTTGGGCTATAATCCCCTTTTACCGACCATAGAAGTGAGGTTTATCGCCTCGTATGCCAATAACGATAGTTTAAGTATCATCAAAGATAAAATTCTGGAAAACAACAATGTCAAAGAAGTCTGGTACCAGGAATCCCTTGTGGATGTAGTTAATAAAAATGTGAGAAAAATCAGTCTTTTCCTGCTGGGATTCAGCGGACTGCTTTTATTCATTGCAGTGGCGTTGATCAATAATACGATCCGGTTGTCGGTTTATTCCAAACGCTTTATCATCCGCAGTATGCAATTGGTGGGAGCAACCCACCGGTTTATCCGAAAGCCTTTTATTTTGAAAGGAATCCTGCAAGGTTTGATCAGTGCAGTAATCGCAATTCTGTTGTTGATTGGCGTGATTTACCTTTCCATGCGCGAAATACCCGAGTTGGTGAACATTCGCGATATCGATCTGTTTCTTTCCTTGTTCGGCATGGTCATTTTATTGGGGATCATCATCGCTTACCTGTCGAACTATTTCGCCGTCAGGAAGTATATTCGTATAAAAACGGATTATCTTTATTATTGATTGACAAAATATTACTTTTGCAACAAATCGGAATTTCAAATGGCTAAAAAATCAGTACAAAAAAAGGAAACCAAAAACCCTTCTGAAGCTACAGAAAAATATAAAGTTACGGGTTCGGAAAGTACGGGATTTGCATTCGACAGGCAAAATTATAAATTACTTTTTATAGGACTATTCCTCATATTGGTCGGATTTATACTGATGATCGGAGGCGGTTCAGATGACCCGAATAAATTCAGCGAGGATATTTTTAATTTTCGCAGGCTGACTCTGGCACCTATTTTAATACTGGCCGGATATGTCGTCGAAATTTTTGCCATTATGAAAAAACCCAAAGATTAATTTATTGAAAAGGTATTTTGCTGCTGTTAATTGTTACCTGCCATTTTAAAAATAATCTCAATTTGTTTTACAAAATAATTATATGAGTTGGTTTGAAGCTGTTATTATTGCTATTGTTGAAGGTATTACCGAATTTTTACCCATTTCTTCTACCGGACATATGATACTCACCCAGGGTATATTGGGATTGCAAAGTAGTGATTTTGTAAAGGCATTTATCATCAATATACAATTCGGAGCCATTCTTTCTGTGGTGGTTCTCTACTGGAAAAGGTTTTTGCAATCCTGGTCGTTTTATTACAAGCTTTTGTTTGCATTTTTGCCGGCTGCAGTTATTGGTTTATTGCTGGGCGATTTTATCGACAGCCTCCTCGAAAATGTTTATGTCGTCTCTGTCATGTTGATCCTTGGAGGGATCGTCCTCATATTCGTCGATAAATGGTTTAACAACCCAACTGAGGACCAATCCATCAGTTATATGACAGCTCTGAAAATCGGATTATTTCAGTGTATTGCGATGATACCCGGAGTTTCAAGGTCCGCTGCTACCATCATTGGCGGGATGAGCCAAAGGTTAAACCGGAAAACCGCTGCCGAATTTTCATTCTTCCTCGCTGTACCGACCATGCTGGCTGCTTCCGGATATAAACTGACAAAAAACTATGATTCGATTACGGCTGACAACATTGATATTCTGATTGTGGGAAACATCGTAGCTTTTATTGTTGCTTTGATTGCCATTAAAACCTTCATCAACTATCTGGCAAAACATGGGTTCAAATTGTTCGGTTATTACAGGATCATCGTCGGTATTGTAATCCTGGCTTTCATCGCTTTTGGCTACGATTTAACAATTGACTGATGGCATACGACTTTATTACAGGAGAAATTTTGTTGATCAATAAACCAATTGCCTGGACATCCTTTGATATTGTCAATAAAATAAGGTATTTGATTTCGGGGTTTACCGGAATCCGCAAAATGAAGGTGGGCCATGCAGGAACACTCGATCCGCTGGCTACAGGATTATTGATCGTTTGTACCGGCAAGTTCACCAAAAAGATCGACGAATTTCAAAACCTTGAGAAAGAATATACCGGTATATTTCACCTGGGTGCCACTACTCCGTCCTTCGATCGTGAAACAGAAATAGATGCAAAATTTGAAACGGCTCACATAACAGAAGAATTTATATTGAAAACGGCTACTGAATTTACTGGAGACATGGAACAGGTACCTCCGGCGTTTTCAGCTGTCAATGTCAATGGTGAAAGGGCCTATAACCTGGCCAGGAAGAAGGAAGAGGTAAAATTGAAACCCCGAAAAGTGACCATTAAGGAATTTGAAATTACAAGGATTGAACTCCCGGAGGTTCATTTCCGGGTTTTATGCAGCAAGGGAACATACATAAGGTCGCTTGCGAGGGACTTTGGTACAGCTTTGAATTCTGGGGCTTATCTTTCACAATTGACCAGAACAAAAATTGGCTCCTTTACGCTTGAACAAGCCAAAACCATTGAAGAGTTTGAAAATCAACTATCACCCAAATAATGAAGAATTAGTTAAAATTTTGATTTTTATAATTAAATAATTGACATTTCGTTTAGTTTGTAGTAATTTTGCACCCCTTTTTTATCAAGGTGTTTCATTAAGGATTTAATAAGATGAAATTATCTCAATTCAAATTTTATTTACCCGAAGAATTGATAGCTGAATTCCCACCTGAAAACAGAGACGAATCAAGAATGATCGTTCTGAACAGAAAGAATCAAACTATTGAACATAAGACTTTTAAAGATATACTGGATTATTTTGGTGATGGCGATGTTTTTATCATCAACAACACGAAGGTTTTTCCGGCAAGGCTTTACGGAGAAAAAGAAAAAACCGGTGCCCGCATCGAAGTATTCCTGCTACGTGAACTGAATCGTGAGAGCCTGCTTTGGGATGTCCTGGTCGATCCGGCCAGGAAAATCAGGATCGGAAATAAACTTTACTTTGGCGAAGATGGCGACCTGGTTGCCGAAGTGATCGATAATACAACTTCAAGAGGCAGAACACTCCGTTTCCTTTACGACGGGCCGTATGATGAGTTTAAAAAAACCTTGCAGGATTTAGGCGAAACCCCTTTGCCAAAAATTCATAAACGTGAGGTGAGGCCGGAAGACGAACAACGCTATCAAACCATTTATGCCAAGCACGAAGGTGCGGTTGCTGCCCCCACAGCCGGATTTCATTTCAGCCGCGAATTAATGAAACGGTTGGAACTCGCCGGAGTGCATTTCGCTGAGATCACACTTCATGCTGGATTGGGAAATTTCAGGGATATTGAAGTGGAAGACCTGACCAAGCATAAAATGGATTCAGAAGAGATGATCATCCTGGAGCACCAGGCTGAAATCATCAACCAGGCTAAAATCGACAAAAAGAAAATTTGTTCTGTTGGAACAACGACCATGAAAGCCATAGAAACAGCAGTTTCTATTACCGGTATGGTGAAACCCTACAAAGGCTGGACTAACAAATTCATTTTCCCTCCATACGATTTCAGTGTGGCTGATGCCATGGTCACAAACCTGCACCTGCCCATGTCGTCGGTGATGATGATGGTTGCTGCCTTCGCCGATTACGACTTTCTGATGAAAGCATACAAGGAAGCCATTGCCGAAGGGTATAAATTTTTTACCTATGGCGATGCCATGTTGATTATTTGATGAAAAATTGACTTCATAATATACCCCCTCACCAGAGGGGTTTTTTGTTGAACTGTAAAATGGAAAAAGAACTGATTATAGTTGCAGGCGGACAGGGAAAAAGAATGTATTCCGAAATTCCCAAACAATTTTTAAATGTAGCCGGCAGGCCCATTCTTTTTCACACCATCGATTGTTTCAGAAATTATCCTGAGGATATTCGGATTACCCTGGTTTTACCCGAACCTTTTATGGATTTCTGGAAGTCGCTTTGCAAACGTTTCGACTATTACCCTGAACATACCCTGGTCGAAGGTGGGGAATCCAGGTTTTATTCCGTTAAAAACGGGTTGAAAAATATTAAAGGCAGATGTCTGATTGCAATCCATGATGGAGTAAGGCCATTGGTCGCAAAAGACACACTTAACCGGGTTTTTAAAAAGGCTGAGGAAACTGGAAATGCCGTTCCAATTATGAAAATTAACGAATCCTTAAGAAAACTTGAAAATGATGACTGTTTTCCGGTTGACCGCAGAGCATACCGACTGGTCCAGACCCCCCAGTGTTTTCACTCTGACATCATCACCAAGGCGTATCAGCAGGAATACCAGGAACATTTTACCGATGATGCCAGCGTCGTGGAATCTCTTGGAGTTAAAATCAACCTGGTTGACGGCAATGCTGAAAATATTAAAATCACCCGGCCGTCAGATATGAAAATTGCCGAAGCTTTTCTTAAGTAGATTTCCAAATAAAATTCAATCTTGACAAATAAAAAAACCAGCCAGAAAATCTGACTGGTGGAGTTATATTGAGTTTAGTGAAAATTATGTTGAATTATTTTATCGATTGTTCCGTTTTAATATTCTTTATCGGATTTGATTTTTTATAGGTTATTATCATTTCAAAACCCTCAGCTGTTTGTTTTATGATTATTTCATTATCGGTTTCTGATAATGTTTCGTAACTCATTTCCTCTCCACTTTTATAGCTGTTATTGACTGCCGGGCCGTAAGGGCTGCAAACAATGGTAAAAAAATTGTCGGGTCCATTGGCACCGTTGTAGTACCAATCGCCTTGTTCTCCCTGGATTTCCCAGATTTCATACGACACTTCCCAGGCATAAAATGCCCATGTCATGCCGGTCCAAACGGCACCTTCATAATACAGGTTATAGTATCCCGGCCTGATTTTGTAAAACTCTCCCCAGTAAAATACAGATGGAATGGAACCCGTTCCGGCATCAATATAATCGGGTTCTGTAACTTGCCAATGAAGAGACAAATAAGTCTCCCGGCCTTCCATCACTTCCGTGCCAGGGCTTTTCACAACCTGCCAGACTCAACATCAAAAGAACGGCAATTACTTTTCTGATCCTAACCCGAGCTACTCGTTCTTCACTTAGATTTTCGATCTTTTTCCCAATTTTTTTATCAAACCTTTTCATTGCATTAAAATATTATTCACGCTATGCAGCGTGATGGTTCAAGAAAAATTGGGCGCCCAATGTCGAAAAATATTCAAGATATGTGCCAAAAAATGACAAACGGCCAAAAGTGATGAATTTACAAGCTGAAGAGGTTTAATATCCGATGAAATGATAAATTTCTCAACTCATGTGATTGAATCAGTTGAATCAGTTGATCCCGATAGTCTTCGGGCGGTTAAATCAGCTAAGTAATAATCATCTTGAAAACTTAAATGTGAAACTTGAAACATGGAACCAAATATCCTAGTGCGCTTCCAGCCAGTTCACTCCGGTGTTCATTTCCACCACAACCGGTACTTTCATTGGTATGGCATTTACCATGTGTTCAAGTATTAACGGTTTGAGTAGTTCCACTTCGTCCTTGCGGGAATCGAAAATTAATTCATCATGCACCTGTAGGATCATTTTTGATTGAAGGTTCTTTTTCTGCATTGCTTTAAAAATTTTGATCATTGCAATTTTGATCATATCGGCCGATGATCCCTGAATGGGTGCATTGATGGCATTTCGTTCGGCAAAACCACGGACTACAGCGTTTTTGGAATTGATATCACGCAGATACCTTCTACGTCCCATTATTGTTTGAACATACCCATTCTTTCTGGCAAAAGAAATGGTACCATTCATATACGTTTTAATATCCGGGTATTTTTCAAAATACTGGTCGATGATATCCCTCGCTTCGCCTCGGGGAATATTCAGGCGTTCGGACAATCCAAAAGCTGAAATTCCGTAAACAATTCCGAAATTCACGGTTTTGGCATTTCGCCTCATTTCGGGTGTTACATTATCCAGCGGTACGTTATAAACCTTTGAAGCAGTGGCCGTGTGAATATCGATCCCTTCCTTAAAGGCCTTGATCATCCCCTGGTCACCGCTAAGTTCAGCAATGATCCGCAATTCGATCTGCGAATAGTCGGCAGCCAGTAAGGTAAAATGATCGTTTCTCGGAACAAATGCTTTCCTGATTTCCCTCCCCCGTTCGGTACGGATAGGTATATTCTGCAGGTTAGGATTATTTGAGCTCAACCTGCCCGTAGCCGCAACCGCCTGGTTATAACTAGTATGAATCCGCCCGGTTCGTGGATTGACCATATCAGGTAAGGTATCCACATAAGTCGATTTCAATTTAGTAAGGGAACGGTAGTCGAGGATATTTTGGATGATGGGATGCTTATTAGTGAGTTTTTGCAATATTTCCTCACCAGTAGAATATTGTCCTGTTTTGGTCTTCTTTGGCTTTTCAACTATTTTTAATTGGTCGAACAGTATTTCACCCATTTGCTTCGGTGAGGCAATATTAAACTTTGTTCCTGCTTGCTGATGGATCTCTTTTTCCAGATCGCCAATCTCCTTTTCAAGTTGTTTTGAGTAATCCTTCAGTGCATCAATATCCAGTTTGACCCCTTCTGCCTCCATGGAAGCCAGGACAGGTACCAGCGGCACTTCGATATTTTCGAACAAATCGATAGTTTCTGCCTCTTTTAATTCCGGTTCCAATACCTGCCTTAACTGCAGGGTGATATCTGCATCTTCGCAGGCATAATCCTTTAATATTTCAAGATTTACGCTTCTGACACTCAATTGATTTTTCCCTTTTTTGCCAATGAGCTCTTCAATGGAAACCGGTTTGTAATTCAGGTAAGTTTCTGCCAGCAAGTCCATGTTATGCCGCATATCAGGCTGAATCAGGTAATGAGCCAGCATGGTATCAAACAATTTCCCTTTTACTTCAACATCATACCATTTAAGCATGGAAATATCGTATTTCAGATTCTGGCCGGTTTTCTCAATTTTTTCATTTTCAAATACTTCCTTAAATTCCTGTACAACGCTGTGGCATTCATTATAATTTTCGGGTAACGATACAAACCAGGCCTGTCCGGGTTTTATGGCAAACGACATTCCTACAAGTTCTGACTGATGGGCATCAAGACCGGTGGTTTCGGTGTCAAAGCAAAAGGAAGAAGATTTTCCCAGGATATTGATCAATTCTTTTCTTTTATCCGCATTGTCGACCAGTAAATACTGATGATCCGAATTTTCAATGGTTTTCACTTCGCTGTTTGATGGGAATTCATCCGAATCGAATAACTCTCCCTGAACTGACATGGGGGAGCCTTCTTTAACCGAAATATCCGTGAAGATCCGTTGAGCCAGGTTCCTGAATTCCAATTCGTCAAATATTTCTTTAAGTAACTCAGGATTGGGTTCCTGTATTTTAAGTGCAGCCGGTTCAAATTTTACCGGTGCATCCAATACAATAGTAGCCAGGGATTTGGATTGTAAACCTTGTTCCTTGTAGGCTTCGACATTTTCTTTGATCTTCCCTTTTAGCTTGTCAGTATTCTCAAAAAGATTTTCCATACTTCCAAACTCACCGATCAGCTCCTTTGCCCTTTTTTCACCAATTCCAGGGATACCCGGAATGTTATCGGAAGCATCGCCCCAAAGGCCCAAAATATCGATCACCTGTTCCGGTTTTTCAATTCCAAATTTTTCACATACTTCTTTCACCCCCAAAATTTCAGCTTTGTTTCCCATCCGGCTGGGTTTATAAATGAAAATTCGGTCCGAAACCAATTGACCGAAATCCTTGTCGGGTGTCATCATAAAGGTTTCAAATCCATCCTTTTCAGCCTGTTTCGCCAGGGTTCCGATCACGTCATCGGCTTCATATCCGTCAGCCAGTAAAACCGGAATATTGAAAGCCTGCAACAATTTTTGAACCCAGGGAATGGAAAGTGCAAGGTCCTCGGGAATAGCTTCCCGGTTGGCCTTATAGTCCACAAAATCGATATGCCGTTGAGTAGGAGCTATGGTATCGAAAGCCACCCCAATGTGGGTTGGTTTTTCATTTTTAAGAACATCGAACAATGTATTGGCAAATCCGAAAATGGCGGAAGTATTGAAACCTTTGGAATTGATCCGGGGGTTTTTACTAAAGGCAAAGTAAGCCCGGTAAATCAGGGCCATGGCATCGAGCAGGAAGAGTTTCTTTTGTTCGGGCATTACATTTTGTTTAATTGGTCTAAAAAGCAAAGATACTTAAATGATAAAACACTTTTATAACAATGAAATGGGTTAGGATGTTGAGAAGTGTCAGTAAAAAGTAACATTCCGATCAAA
>JAFGBL010000127.1 GCA_016933115.1 Bacteroidales bacterium
AATTATGCCATTTTCATTGTTGATCAGGAAAAAAATGTTATCAACAAGCGGGGGTTAGTTTTTGCACAGGCTGACGGTTGGCGGATCGAGATCAAAAAATACCCAAAACTTACTGAAGTTGCAGCCTGGCGGGTTGATCGGGAGGATATGCCCTGGCGGGAGGTTACCCCACCCGAACCGGGCGAGGAGGCCACATACGGTGGATTTTATTCACAGGACGAGATCAGGGAAGTGGTCGCCTATGCCGCTGAAAGGCATGTGCAGGTAATCCCTGAGATCGAAATGCCGGGTCATACCTGCGAGGTCTTTGCCGCTTATCCTGAATTGTCGTGCAGGGGAGAGAAGCTCTATGTGCAACCCGGAAGCTACTGGCCCAACACCGATATTTTTTGTGCCGGAAAAGAAGAGACATTTGAGTTTATTGAAAACGTTTTATTGGAGGTGATGGAGCTTTTTCCGTCGGAATATGTTCACATCGGCGGTGATGAAGCAGATAAAACCCGCTGGAAGGAATGTCCGTTATGCCAGAAGCGTATCAAAGAGGAGGGTTTGAAAGATGAGCATGAATTGCAAAGTTGGTTTGTTAAAAGGGTGGAAAAGTTCCTGAATACCCACGGTAAAAAGCTTATTGGCTGGGATGAGATACTGGAGGGTGGCCTGGCACCGGAAGCAACAGTGATGTCGTGGCGCGGTTTCCAGGGTGGGATTGATGCTGCAACGCAGGGACATGATGTAGTGATGTGCCCGACCTCTTACTGTTATTTCGATTATTACCAGGCCGATCTGGAGTTCGAACCGGAAGCCATCGGCGGATTGATTACCCTGAAAAAAGTCTATTCGTTCGAACCCGTACCTGTGGAATTGACTGCCGATCAGGCCAAACATATCCTGGGTGCACAGGGGAACATCTGGACCGAGTATATTCCTACTTCCGAACAAGCCGAATACATGGCTGTTCCGAGGATGACTGCCCTGGCTGAAGTGGTTTGGAGTCCTTTGGATTCGCGCGATTGGAATGACTTCTTAACTCGTTTGCAAGTACATTTCAAACGGTTTGATAAAATGGATGTAAATTATTCACGAGGTTCATGGAAGGTGAATATTCAGCCGGCCATGGAAAATGGGATTTTTCAAATCAGGTTGGAATCCGAACAATTAAATCCTGAAATATATTATACGACAGATGGAAGCGAACCCACAACAGATAAGAACATTTATAATGTACCGATCAGGATAGATTCTTCGATGGTTATTAAAGCAGGGATTTTTGTCGACGGTGAATTGAAGGAGAAAATATCGGAGAAAGAGATAGTTTTTCATTTGGGTATGGGCAAGCAAGGAAGTTTGAAGATTGACCCGGACCGTAAATATTTTGCACAGGGAGCATCGTCCCTCTCCGACGGATTGAAAGGTTCAGATAATTTCAGGGACAGCTACTGGCTTGGATTCCAGGGAAACGACCTGGAATATGAACTGGACATGGGCGAGAGTGTAACGATCGGCAACATCTCCTGCACGTTCTACCAGCAAACCGGTGCATGGATATTTTTACCCAAACAGGTGATCTTTGAAATTTTGGATGAAAACAGGAAATCATTGGCAATGATTGTCAAAATACCCGAATCAACTGAAAGAGAAGCGGGACCTCTGACTGAGGAAATGAATGCAGCCTTCGATAATGTGCAAGGCCGGTTCTTTCGCTTGAAAGCCGAAAACATCGGTCGGTTACCCGAATGGCATGAAAGCGCAGGATATTCGGCCTGGATTTTTGCGGATGAGATCATTGTAATGTAAACTTTGAGCAAACTTTTCATCCTATGACTTCAAATCATCGGATGTATAATTAGAAATTCCAACAAATTGCTTTAACCACTTGTTAACTTATAAAGCAATCCATATCTAATATGCAAAAAATTGAAGTCAGAAATTTGAAGATCACGGACTACATGCAATTGAAAAAGTCAATGATTGAAGCCTACAAGGAATGGGAGGGGGCCTACTGGAAAGAACATCATATTCAGTCGCTGCTCGAACGGTTTCCAGAAGGACAAATATGTGTATTGGTGAATGATAAAATTGTTGGGACTGCATTGTCAATTAAAGTTGACTATGAAAAATTTGGTGATGATCATACTTACCGGGAGATCACGGGAAATTTTACTTTTGAAACCCATGATCCTGAAGGCGATATTTTGTACGGCATTGAAGTTTTTATCCATCCTGAATTCCGAGGGCTGAGGCTCGGGCGGAGATTGTACGAAGCGAGGAAAGAGCTTTGCGAAAAACTGAATTTGAAGTCGATCCTTGCCGGTGGCCGCATCCCGAATTATAATGAATTTGCACATAAACTCAAACCCCGTGAATACATCGAAAAGGTTAAGATGAAGGAAATTCACGATCCGGTATTGTCCTTTCAACTGGCTAACGATTTTCATGTGAGGAAGGTTCTAAAAGGTTATATGCCGGGAGATGAAGGATCACTTGAATATGCCACGTTGCTCGAATGGAATAATATTTACTATACCAAAACGCAGAAACTGATCAATGCACCTAAGTCAGTGGTAAGGCTGGGTTTGATCCAATGGCAGATGAGACCTTTTGCAAATATGGACCAATTGTGCGAACAGATCGAATTTTTTGTGGATGCCGTCTCCGGTTACAAGAGCGACTTTGCCCTATTCCCCGAATTATTCAACGCTCCCTTGATGGCCGACTTCAATCACCTTACCGAGGCGGAAGCCATGCGGAAACTGGCCGATTATACCATACCGCTCCGGGATAAGTTTATTGAATATGCCGTTGCCTACAATATCAATATCCTCACTGGTAGTATGCCCTTGGTAAGGGATGGCAAGTTGTACAACACCGGGTTTTTATGTCGCCGCGACGGTACACACGAGGTTTATGAGAAAATGCATATTACACCCAATGAAATATTTTATTGGGGAATGACAGGGGGTGATGTTATAAAAACCTATAACACAGATGCCGGTAAAATTGGGATTTTGATTTGCTATGATATCGAATTTCCTGAATTATCCAGAATACTCGCCAAGCAAAATCTTCAGATTTTATTTGTTCCTTTTTTAACTGATACTCAGAATGGATATTCGAGGGTTCGAAATTGTGCCCAGGCCAGGGCCATCGAAAATGAATGCTATGTTGCCATTGCCGGATGTGTGGGTAATCTGCCAAAGGTGAACAATATGGATATCCAATTTGCCCAATCGGCGGTTTTTACGCCGGCCGACTTTCCGTTTCCTACAAATGGAATCAAAGCAGAAGCCACCCCAAATACAGAGATGACCCTGATCGTAGATCTTGATCTTGACTTGCTCAAGGAATTGCATAATTACGGAAGTGTAAGAAACCTAAAGGACAGGCGGACCGATATTTATGAATTGAGGTTGGTGAATTCAAAAAGAGATTCAAAATAAGTCGATAGTAATTTGGTGGATTCAT
>JAFGBL010000128.1 GCA_016933115.1 Bacteroidales bacterium
AATTATGCCATTTTCATTGTTGATCAGGAAAAAAATGTTATCAACAAGCGGGGGTTAGTTTTTGCACAGGCTGACGGGTTGCGCTACAACCGTTTTCACACCACATCTTTATGCGCCCCTACCCGAATGGCTTTATTGTCGGGGTATAACCATCACTCCAACAATATGGGCGTAATTACGGAAGCGGGAACAACATTCCCCGGATACACGGGAGTTCGCCCGCAAACCATTACACCAATGGCTGAAGTTTTAAGACAGAACGGGTATAATACAGCGATGTTCGGTAAAAGTCACGAGGTACCGCCATGGGAAATTTCAAACAATGGCCCGCAAGATCGCTGGCCTGCAAAATCAGGTTTCGAAAAATTTTATGGCTTCCTGGGTGGCGAAACAAATCAATGGTCTCCTCTTATTTATGATGGTGTAACGCTTACCGAAACGCCTCAGTATCCCGGATATCACTTTACCACAGACATGACTGACAAAGCAGTTTCATGGGTACGCACACAGCAGTCATTACAACCCGATAAACCTTTTTTTCTCTATTATGCTCCGGGCGCAACGCATGCTCCTCATCATGCTCCTAAAGAATGGATAGAAAAATACAAAGGAAAGTTTGATGAAGGATGGGATAAAATCCGTGAAGAAACTATTGCCCGCCAGAAAAGACTGGGTATCATTCCGGAAAATACACAGTTGGCGCCAAAACCTGCTGATATTAAAGACTGGGAATCGTTGTCAGCCGATGAGAAAAAATTATTTGCAAGACAAATGGAAGTTTATGCAGGTTTTGCTGCTCACACCGATAACGAAATCGGACGTTTGATTTCGGCAGTTGAAGAATTGGGAGAAATGGACAATACAATAATTATTTATATTGCCGGCGATAACGGTGCCAGCGCCGAAGGACAAATGCTTGGGATGTACCAGGAAATGACCTACTTCAATCAGTATCCCGAAACTGTGCCTGAAATGTTGAAACATTATGACGAGTGGGGTTCTCCAAGTACCTACCCGCACTTTGCTGCAGGCTGGGCAGTGGCCATGGATGCCCCGTTTACCTGGACAAAACAGGTAGCTTCTGATTTTGGAGGAACACGTAACGGTACCGTTATTCACTGGCCAGCAGGAATTAAAGCAAAAGGCGAAATCCGTTCTCAGTTTGCACATGTTATTGATATAGCTCCAACAATTTATGAACTTACTGGTATTCCGGCGCCAAAAATAGTAAATGGAATTGCCCAGGATCCGATAGAAGGGACAAGTCTGGCGTATTCCTTTAATGAACCCGAAGCCGCTGAAAAACATACAGTTCAGTATTTTGAAATGTTTGGCAACCGCGGGGTTTATCAGGATGGCTGGCTGGCCCGGACAATTCACCGCGCTCCCTGGTTATTTCAACCACCACAAACTCTTCAAGAAGACAAATGGGAATTGTACAATACCGCTGAAGATTTTACTTTGTCAAACGATTTAGCTTCTCAAAATACTGAAAAATTAAATGAAATGAAGGCTCTTTTTATGCAGGAAGCTGAAAAATACCACGTTCTCCCGATTGATGACCGGTTGCTGGAGCGTACAAATGCCAAAGCTGTCGGAAGGCCTGTTTTGCTTGGCGATCGTACTTCGGTAACCTATGTTGAAGGCATGCGCGGAATGGGCGTTGATATTTTTATTGATTTGAGAAGTACATCATACACAATTACCGCCGATGTTGAAGTGAATGCAAATGGAAACGGTACAATAGTATGTCAGGGAGGCCGTTTTGGCGGCTTGTCGCTTTACATGAAAAATGGCAAACCTGCTTTCACTTATAATTTCCTTGGAATCGAATCCACTGATATTGTGGCTTCGCAAGCCTTGAAACCGGGAAAATATACCATTACTTATGATTTCAAATATGATGGCGATGGACTTGGCAAAGGTGGAGCAGGAACCATTAGCGTTGATGGAAACAAAGTTGCTGAAGGACGGTTAAATCGTACCCAACCCGGCATCTTTTCTGTTGATGACCTTGCGGATATAGGCATGGATGAAGGGACTACAGTAGCTGATTATGGAAGCTCCCATAAATTTAACGGCAAAATTGATAAGGTTTTAATCGAATTAAAATAAACTTATTTAATTTAACAAGAGATGACAAAGAATCTAATCATCAAAGCAATTACCGGCCTTGTGCTTCCGGTATTTTTCTTTGCGATTTTGCAGGACGTTTTTGCACAAACCACACCACCGGTACCTGTGACTACGCAAATGCCCGATTCGTCGAAAATGACGTATAACCAGATTTCAAAAACTGCTGGTTTATTTGTTTATCCTGCACAAGGGCAAAGCCAGCAGCAGCAAAAGAAAGACGAGTACGAATGTTACGTATGGGCGATTGAACAATCGGGTATCGACCCGTTGAACACACCTAAAGTGCAGGCACCACCTCCCGAAACCGGACCGACCGGAGGATTAATTGTTGGTGCTGCGAAGGGAGCAGCAGCAGGCGCAGCCATTGGAGCCATTGCAGGCGATGCAGGCAAAGGTGCTGCAATTGGCGCTGTTGCAGGCGGGCTGGCTGGCAGACGACAGGGAAAACAGGCACAGGCGCAGCAAAACCAGCAGGCACAGGAACAGGCAGCAGCTACCGAAGCTCAAATGAAGGAAACTTTTCAAAAAGCATTCTCAGTTTGTATTGAGGGAAAAGGTTATACGATTAAATAATTAGAAATGAAAAATTTAAAATTGACGAAGATGAAAAATTTTATCATACTTGCTGCAATGGTTTTCGGGTTGTTTGCGTGTACACCAGACAACTCAAAACAACAGGCCGAAAATGTGGAACTGGTAAAAAACTACGTTGCCGCAGTTGAAAACCTTGATTTTGAAGCCATGGGCAATTTCCTGGATGAGGATTATCTTGGGATAGGACCTTCATACGGGGATTCTATCAGGAAGAAAGAAGCCGTTGAAAACTGGAAATGGAGCACTGAAAATCTGTATGAAAAAATTCAATACAAACGTTCGCGCTTTGCTCCGGTAACTATCCCCGATGGCGATAATATGGGCGAATGGGTAGGTACCTGGGCTGAATTGAACATTGTTTACAAAGATGACATCGGATCGGTAAACGTTTTGGCCAACACGAATTACCTTATCGAGAATGGTAAAATAAAAAGGAGCATCACCTTTTATAACGAAGCTGATGTCTTAAGGCAGCTGGGTTATAAGATTGTACCGGCAGAATACACAGGAGAGTAGAGCTGGATACAAATATTTATGGTGAATGTGTGGGATATTATTAGCTATCAAAATAGCAGATATCTCGAAGGACAATTTCGCCGATACTATTGATCAAATGGATTATTATAAAAGAGAAGGTTGCTTATATCGGAATTTATTATTCTGATTGATAAGCCAACCTTTTTTTTAACACTGGATGAACCGTTTAACATGCAACTTTAATTATTTTGAAAGAAAGTTTGTAATATGAAATTAATAGCTTTATCAGTGTTCTTTTTACTTGTTACTCCCGTTCTATTGGGGCAGCAAACCCAATACTTAACCTATAAGTCAAACATGAGGATCAAGGGTGTGATGAACGGAGAAAAGCAGGAATGGGAAAATAAGAACATTTCTGTTAGCCTTGATTACAAAACGGGGGAATTTCATTTACATTTATATAATTATGATTTTTTGAATAATACGCAGGATTTGGATTCGAAAAATGACTCTATTGATGAAAAGCGGGTATTTACCCTGTCGGGAATGTTTCCGATACAGCAAATTATCAATCAAAAACAAAGTAACCAAAATTACAATATTGAACTTCAGTTGAAAAATGATGATTTGGATATTGAGGAAATGCTATTGTTTGATATGTTGATAACATGGCCTGAGCCGGGTAGTGAGAATTCGTATCGCATATTCAGTTTAAATGGGGTTCTTAATAATGACGAATTAAAATTGCCTGCCTTTGCTGAATTTGAAGATGAAATTCAGCTCTGGCTGATGTTCAGCGGTAATATGAATGCCCAGTAAAATAGCAGTTTTCTTATGGCGGCGAGCCCATTATTGTTAATCAACAGGTGCACCTGTTCATCTTTATGAAAGAAGGAACTTATTGGTTCAAAATAAAAACAAATTTTACAAATCTATTTTTGGTCGGTAGATGACTTTTAATTTAAAGACAGGAAAGTTAATTATGAAGAGAAAGATTTATTTTGTAATAGTAATCGTTTTACTATCAGGCCATCTTTTTAGTCAGGTAACTACAAATAAAATTGTTGGAAACAAAAACCAGGCATTAAAAGACAGCCTGTCGAATCAGGAATATCCTTATGCGCTGCCAATATGGGGGAAGAAATTAACTGCAGCTGGTTTTCAATTGCCCTATTCCGCCGGATTAAGTGTCAACTATTTCTGGCAGGAATCGGACCTGATCATCAGCGACCTTTCGGTCGGATTCAACAATGGACCTATGTATGACCTTACTGAAGTTATCAGGTTTGACGATGCCATATCAACCGCCAACGCATTAAATTTTAGGCCGGATTTCTGGTTATTCCCCTTCCTGAATGTGTATGGTATTTTTGGAAAAGCTAAGACTTCAACCGCTATTACCGCTGGTCTTTGGTTACCTGATAGTGAGAATAACTGGGGGGAGGTAACAACATTTTCAACTGAAGCAAAATTTGATGCAACATCACTGGGATTCGGTTTAACACCAACCATAGGAGTGGGTGGAGGTTTTCTTGCCCTGGATATGAATACTGTTTGGACCGATGTCAGCGCTCTTGACAAACCGGTATTTACTTTTGTTTTTGGACCAAGACTGGGAAAATCATTTAAATTTAAAAAACCTGATATGAATATTACAACGTGGATAGGGGGTTTCAGGGTTAATTTTTCATCTGAGACAGCAGGGTCAATCAATTTATCCGATATATTCCAAACCGATGAATTACAGTCGAAGGTAGATCAGGGTTTAACAAAAGTGAGTGAAACTGCAGTTGCGGTTGATGACTGGTGGAACAGCCTGACTCCTGTAGAGCAAAAAAATCCTGCTAATGTTGCCAAATACGAAACGGCAAACCGGGTATTGGAAACGGCTGGCGGGTTATTAACCTCGATGGACGCCGCTTTGAATGACGATCAGAGCGCTTCGGTGCAATATTCGCTTATCAAAAAACCAAAAGATATGTGGAATTTTCTTATTGGCACGCAATTTCAGATAAACAGGCATTTTATGATCCGGGCTGAGTATGGGTTCCTGAGCAGTCGTCAGCAATTTACAGGAGGTTTGCAGTACCGGTTTGGATTGTAAAAGATTTAAAGCATTAAAAATAAACTTTTAAAATAATTTCTATGAAACGAAATGGATTAATCATAGTGGTATTGATTGGAATGATGATCGCGTGTTCACCATCCACCAAATTAACCAACTCATGGCTGGACCCGTCTTTGACACCTGAAACAATCGAGCCATTTAAAAGAGTACTGGTCATTGCCCGTGTCAAAGATGAAACCACCAACAGGATTATAGAAGATAAAATCGTAGCAAAAATAAAAACTCCTGCAATGCCTTCTTATACAATGCTCTTACCCTCTGACACAAACACGAAAATGGTAGATGAAAAGCTGAGAAATCAAGGTTTTGATGGTCTGATCGCCATGAGGCTCACCGAAGTCAACGAAACCTTGAATTACCAACAGGGATCGGGCGGTTATTATGGCGGTTATTATGGTGGCTACTACAGAGGGCGTCCCGGGGGCTATTATGGTTATTATGGAACCCCCGGCTATTACACCGAAGACAGGACCTTTAATGTTGAAACAAGCATTTTTTCTCTCAAAACAGGGAAATTGATGTGGACCGGCTCAACCGCTACACTCAACCCAACCTCGCTTGACCAATCGCTTGACGAGATCATTTACGCCATCAGAACGGAGTTGATTAAGAAAGGTCTAATTAAAGAGTAAATGAACTCAATATTTTTAAAACTTGCAATTCCGGGTTTGATGAAAATTATTGAATCAGCGCATAACAAACAATATCAATACTACTAATAATCAATCATTTAAATCAATTAAAATTTTTTAAAAAAATGAAAAAAATCACACTATTAATGGCAGTTATAACTATCGCATGGGGTAGCTTTGCCCAATCAGGCAAAGAAGAAGTTGACCTGTTGCAGGCAGCATTTGGAATGGAAAAGAAGGCTATTGTTGCCAACTTTATTAAACTGGATGATGCGCAAAAAGATGCCTTTTGGACATTGTATGATGAATATGAATCAGAACGCAAAGAAAATGGCAAAAAACGCATACAGTTGCTTGAACAATATGCCATGCAATACAATACCATGACTGCTGAACAAGCGGATGCCTGGACCAAAGAGGTGATCAAACTCGCTGCGGCAACAGATAAGCTCATTGTTACTTATTACAACAAAATAAAAAAAGCTACCAATGCGCTTGTTGCAACACAATTCTATCAGATTGAGGGTTATATCCTGACTTCTATCCGAATGGAAGTCCTTGAAGGTGTCCCCTTTATTGGAGAGGATAAATAGTCTTTTGGACGACACACAATGATTATGAATGGCTGGCAAATTAACAACATATAGGCCGGCCATTTTTTATTTTCACTCATCGCAGCATCATTAAAGAATAAATTGGGCTTTGATTAATAATTAGGTTGAGATCATAAATATTCAGGCTATGATCGGGTGGCAAACCTAAAAATCTTGTTTACTTTTATCCTATGGTTTCAGGATCCAGTATATTTAAAACCCTTTGTCTGTTTGGAGGTATTTGCTTCCATTTTACTTTATTGGCTCAGAAAAACGATACCGTTTATTTGTTGAATGGCGACAGGTTAACCGGTGAAATTAAAAAATTTGAATACGGGATACTCACTTTGAGCACCGATGCCATGCAGACCATTAGCATTGAGTATGACAGGATCAATACAGGGTATTCGGATAAATATTTTGATATCCGCACATCCTCCGGACAGCGGTATTACGGTAAGCTGGCAAAATCGCAAGTGCCGGGAATTATCAACTTAGTAATATCGGATGATACCATCCCGAAACCCATCATAGATATCATTGAGTTTATGACGATTAAAAATCAATTCTGGAAACGATTGGATGGCTCGGTTAATTTGGGGCTCAGTTATACCAAGTCGAGCGATGTATTTCAATACAATCTGGGTGCGAAAATTTCAAACCGTACAACCAGGTGGTATTCTCAATTTAGTTTAAGCAGTATCCTCACCGATCAGCCTGAAAAATCAACCAGCAAGAAAAACGATGTCACAGTGAATATCAGCCGGTTATTGTCAGGACCCTGGTTTGTTGGGGCTCAAGCCATGGGACAGGAAAACACTGAATTGAATCTTGCGCACCGCTATCAGGCAGGTTTGGGCGCCGGTTATGATATTGTTCATACCAATTCAAACCGGTTTTATACGATAGCGGGCTTGTTTTTCAATCTTGAAAAAACGATTGATACCCAGGTGGAATCTGAAAACTTTGAAGGATTGTTGTCCCTGCAATACAAGTGGTTTAAGTACCGCCATCCTAAAATAAATGTAACAAGCGGAATAAATGCTTATCCCAGTTTTACGGTCAGGGGTCGGATCAGGTTGGATGCAAACCTGGATGCGAATTTTGAGATCATTAAGGATCTCTATTTCACTTTATCGCTGTATGATAATTTTGACAGCAAACCATCCGAAGATCAGTCTTCCAAAAACGACTGGGGAGTGAATACATCAATTGGTTATAGCTTCTGATTGAGAAGTGTGAATTTTATAGTGCAGTATTCATCTTCCTGTTTGAAAGGCAGTAATTCCGGTTTACTTTTTACGAATTAATTTAGCTTTGTATTATTATTTATTTGAGCAAAACTTGCACCCAATCCTGATGCTTTCAAAAAATGGGAAGCGCGATCTGCCGATGAGAAATAATTATTAACCCAGCAGCCATGAGGTTAAATTTGATTTTGCCTATGACGGCGGAGGTGTTGGTAAAGACGGCCCGGGAACATTATACATTGATGGAAAACAAGTTGGGCAGGGCCCTATTGATCGCGCACAGTGAGTAATCTTCTCTGTTGATGAAACGGCTGATGTTGGCATCGACCTTGCAACCCCGGTGGTGGAAAGAATTGGCGCTGAACACAAATCGAAATTTAATGGCAGCATACCTAAGCTATTGGTTAAAGTGTAATAGTATTACCCCTGGGTATTTGAGGTAGGGTCTTTTGCTTTTCGAAAATGGTTGGTCGAAACCACAGATGTGAGATCACCAAAAGAATAATCTTTGGGATGAATGAAGTTCTTAAATGCAAAATACCTCTCGATATTAAATAACAATATTTATTCAGATATGACCAGTACCGGAACCTCTGTTTCTAATAAATACAAAAAGGAATGTATAAACCAGTACCTGGATGTAGTTTGTTAAATGCCCCATCTGACTCATAATGGTGCCATCATGGTTTTAAATGACCAAAACCGGTCACGAGTAATGGAGGAAACCAATACAACCATCAGGTAATTATTCAATGAATTGGTTATTGAAGATAATTGATAAAAATATCCAATTTTTTTTGCATGCTGTCAATACCTCCGCTGCGACCCCTTTATAAAAAAAGAAAATTACTGTTTTTTCCAACCTCATTTTCCTTTCCAAAAACTACATTTGTTCTCCCTCTGCAATTTCCTACGAATCATATTTCCAGACTGAAATATCCGAAATATATAGAATAAAATTTTTAGGTGACATTATTTTTTTTCGATGATTTGGGGACTTTTTAAAAATGTAAAATTTCAAAATTCTATCAAACCTTAAAATAATTGAGATATGTCGTCCCTAAGGGACTTAATTACTTTACCTTACTTTAATTCTGCCAATATATTAACCCTAACGGGTCAGTACCGGAGGGACTTAATGTTGGTGGATAAAATAACAACATTCATCATATAAGTCCCATAGGGACGCAATATTAATAATGGAGCAGTTCAGGTAACTGTTTAGTCCGGCATTCAATGCAAAAACCAAATAGAAAAATTTCTGAAAGAATTTTAAACAGTCTCTTAGATCATATAATTAAAATACTATTTTTGTAGCCATTTCATCAAATTAACATATCACAATATGAAAAACCTATTGATCAAATTTGCTGTCGTTTCGGGTATTGCATTGGGATTATTTGCCTGCTACCCGGAGGGTGTGGAAACCACCTCAGACACGGATCTGGTTTATACCAATTATGATCCCGATTTTAATTTTGCCGGTGTTCAAACCTATTACCTGGCCGATTCTATTCAGCATATAGTTGATGAAGGGGAAGAACCTGACCGGTCATTGGATAGTTTTATCATCAGTGAAATAGAGTCCAACCTAATGAACCTGGGTTGGAGTGAGTTCGATACAACCCTTTTTCCAGAGCAAAATCCTGATATAGCTGTGGTGGCTTCCCTGATGGTGACAACCACATACAATGTATATTATTATCCCTGGTATCCTTATTGGGGATGGGGATGGTATAAAAGCAGCAACAGCATGGATTATTACGGCTATGGCTGGTACTACCCCTGGTACGGAACATCCTATGTGACTTCATACTCTACCGGTACAGTGGCCATGTTGATGTTTGACCCTGACCGGGCGGATACGACAAATAAATTAATCAATCTGTCCTGGGCCGGTTTGTTAAATGGTATAGCCGGTTATGGAATAAGTGATGCAAAAACTAGAATTACCCGTGGCATCAATCAGGCATTTGAACAGTCACCCTATCTGGGCGGTAATTAATAAAATATTAAAAAACCTTTATTATGAAATTATTAGTAACACTCATGGGAGTTGCTTTTATAACCCTGGCAACCCAGTCGCAAAGCATTTACAGCCTCAACTACACCATGGGCTTTGGTGTAGGTGAAACTTCCGATTTTATTGGCAGTCCAAGTTTCAGGGGTGTGACCTTCGAAGGACGCGGATTTCTTGACGATCAGTTTTCACTTGGTGGATATTTTAGCTGGTCAACTTTTTATGAGAAACTGGCCGGTGAAAAATTTACGGATGGGACAGCAACCCTGACGGGGACGCAATACCGATACATCAATGCCTTTCCAATGCTATTTCAGGCGCATTATTATTTTGGCACCGATGAATACGAACCACGTGCTTATTTGGGTGCCGGTGCCGGTGCATATAAAATGATCCAAAGGGTCGATCTAGGTGTTTGGTCGATTGAAGAAAATCACTGGCATTTTGGCCTCTCGCCTGAGGTCGGTATTTTTTATCCCGTTGGGATGGATTCTCAGTTAAATGTTAATCTTAAATACCACTATGTTTTTGGCGTTGAAAATTCGCTTAACTACTCATGGTTTGGGTTAAGCGTTGGTTTTGCATGGGGTGATTAAAAGGTTTTATGTTCCAAGTAAAATAAAAACGAAATGAAAAAAATAGTACTTAACTCTGTATTAACGCTGGTGATTGTTTTAATGGTTGCACCTTCTGCTATCATCGCCCAGGGTAAATTTGAAATTTCTCCTTTTGGCGGTTATATGTTTGGAGGAAGCTTGAATTTTTATGAAGGTAAATTAAAAGTAGAAAATGCTCCAAACTACGGCGTTGCATTGGATATTAAAGCAGCCAGGGACACACAGATCGAACTGATGTGGACCCAAATGAACTCCCAGGCCCAATTCGAACCCTATTACGGATATGATTACCTTGCCACCAATACATTTGATATGAATGTGGGATATATCCAGATCGGTGGTGTACGTGAAATGGAATACGAAAATATTCATCCATTCGGGGTATTCACTCTTGGAGCCACCTATTTTGTCCCGAATAATGTTTCGTTTGCCGATCAGGTATACACTGATCTCGAAAGTGAATGGAAATTTTCAATGACCCTAGGCGCAGGAGCCAAAATCTGGTTTAGCGACAGGGTTGGTATTCGTTTGCAGGGAAACCTGATGTTGCCGATGTTCTGGGGTGGCGCCGGCTTTTCTGTGGGAACAGGCGGAAGCGGATTCTACGTTGGAAGCGGTACTTCTATGGTGCAGGGCAATTTCACTGGTGGGTTGATTTTTGCCCTGGGTCAATAATACTATTGCCAACCAAATAAAAAAAGCATATGAAATGAGCATAAATTATTTTAAACATAATATACCGACAGGCATGATTAAAATAATTTATGCGAAAGCGAAGCGATTACAGATGTTTATAAATTTTGTAATTGCTTTGCGT
>JAFGBL010000129.1 GCA_016933115.1 Bacteroidales bacterium
ACCAGAGCTTGCTTCCTCTTCAGGTTAACGACCGCATGATACAAATTTTTTTTCTAAAAATCACCAACTATTTTTCAGTACATTACCGGAAACCTGACATAAAAAAAGCCTCCCTTTTGGAAGGCTTTAGAAATTTTAAGATCATTATTATCCGTTCATGGAGATCAGGAATTCCTCATTGGTATCTGTAAACCGCATCTTGTCTTTCAGGAATTCCATAGCTTCTAAAGGATTCATATCGGCCAGGTGATTTCTGAGGATCCAGATCCTTTGCAGTTGTTCCTTGTCGATCAGCAGATCTTCACGCCTTGTACTGGAAGCCACAATATCAATAGCCGGGTAAATCCGCTTGTTGGACAATCTCCTGTCGAGTTGAAGCTCCATGTTACCCGTGCCTTTGAATTCTTCGAAGATCACCTCGTCCATTTTTGAACCCGTATCGATCAGGGCTGTAGCAATGATGGTCAACGAACCGCCGTTTTCGATTTGCCTGGCAGCTCCGAAGAAACGTTTTGGTTTCTGCAATGCGTTAGCCTCCACCCCACCTGATAAAACCTTACCTGAAGCAGGTGCTACAGTGTTGTAAGCACGGGCAAGGCGGGTAATGGAGTCGAGCAGGATCACCACATCATGGCCGCATTCGGTCATCCTTTTGGCTTTTTCAAGTACCAGGTTTGCAATCTTCACATGCCTCTCGGCCGGCTCGTCAAATGTGGAAGAAATAACCTCGGCCTTTACGCTCCTTTCCATATCGGTCACCTCTTCCGGGCGCTCATCAATAAGCAGCACAATGAGATAAGCTTCAGGATGATTGCCCGCAATGGCATTGGCAATGTCCTTCAGCAATACCGTTTTACCGGTTTTGGGCTGAGCCACGATCAATCCCCTCTGGCCTTTACCGATGGGCGAGAACATATCGATCACACGGGAACTGATATTGCTTTCGCGGTGGCCGGTAAGCTTGAATTTTTTCTCCGGGAACAATGGGGTCAGAAAATCGAACGGAATCCTGTCGCGTACATCTTCAGGGCTCCTGCCGTTGATTTTTTCAACCTTGATCAACGGGAAATATTTTTCTCCGTTTTTTGGTGGCCTAATGCTACCTTTAACTGTATCGCCGGTTTTAAGTCCGAAAAGTTTGATCTGCGACTGGGATACGTAAATATCATCAGGTGAATTGAGGTAGTTATAATCGGATGAACGCAAAAATCCGTATCCATCCTGCATAATTTCCAGAACGCCTTCGCTTGAAACAATACCTTCAAATTCAAATGGGAATTCGTCTTTTTTCTTTTCCTGAACCCTTTGTTTGTGCAGTCTTTCAGGCTCTTCGATTTTTTCTTCATCCGTTTCCCTTGCCTTGGTACCGGATAATACCTCTCCTTCAAGGCCATCGCCTGAGGGTTTAGTGAAATCCTTTTTCTCCACTTCGCCGGAGAAAAGATCCTTTTCAATCTTTTCCGTATCTTCCTGCTGTTTTTCAGTTGTTTGGTCAAATTCACCCGTTGATGCAACTTTTGCAATCGGTTCGGTTCTCACCCTTCTTCTTCTACCTTTGTTTTTGAAGTCTTTTTTTTCACTATCCAGAACTTCTTTGGTAGGGTGCAGGGCCTGATGATCTAAAATCTGATAAATCAAATCCTGTCTTTTGAGGGTTTCGTATTTGTCAATTTGAAGTTCTTTGGCAATTTCCTTCAACTCAGGGACCAACTTGCCGTTAAGCTCAATAATATCGTACATTGAAATTTTAATTTAATTATGATCTGTTTTGAAAATGTTTTATATCTTAATTCTCCACACTAAAAAAATCACGGGAAATTTTTTGAACCTTTTTGATTTAATTCTCCTGTTTCTATTACAACGAAAAATCCACCAATTTTCAGGAACGTAGAATTAATGAAGCTAAATTCTTCAGGGAATTAATAACGGTGCAAATATACAAAATATTTAAATTCCATGAAATTTTATGATTATTATTTTACGGATGATTTATTCTATAACCTTTTTTTCTTCGGATTTATTGTTGTGATTATGATAAAGGCGCAGAGCAATGATGATGGCCATAAATCCCCAAACCGGTACTGAGGCTTTGTCGCTATCCAGAAAATTATTCAGGAAGCCGTGCAGCCAGTAGCATACCAACCCGATGGAAGCTGCCAGGCTAACCATTCTCACCTCGTAATCATTTGATTTATGATACACCTTCAATCCTGTTTGAACAGAAATTATAGCAATTAAAAGCATTATCACCATTCCAAGTACGCCCGATTCTGCCAACGGCCCGATATATTCGCTGTGCGCATTTCCCATATCCCCAAGATTTGTACTGATGATGGTTTTTTCTTTCGAACGCTGATAGGGTGCATATAAAAACTGATAAGTTCCCGGGCCCCAACCCCAAAACGGGCGCTCACGAAACATCCTCATTGCCGATTGCCAGCGGTTGATCCGCTCCAGGTTGGAAGCATCCGAACTGATATTGGTGATGGATTGAACATGTTCCACGAAATTGGCCGATGAATCCTGCTTGTTACGTTCCAGTTTATCCAAAATCTGTTGCTGAAATGAAAAGAACAAGCCCAACACAATAGCAGCTGTTAAAAACACCCAGCGGAATTTTATTTTGAGCAATACCAGGATATAAATAATAACGGATGCTGCCAGACTTAGCCAGGCTGCCCGGCTGTAAGATAAAATCAATGCCATAAGGAAAATAGCCAGGACTATGAATGAGAAAATCCGGGCATTGATTGCGTATTTCCGGCTGAAGGTAAAACCGAATAAAAAGGGGATAAACATGGTTAAAAGGGCGCCGTAAGCTGTATGGTCGTTATAAAACGGCCGCATTACCCAGTGCCCCGACAGTTCATCCAAACCAAATTGGATGTGGCGAGAAATGGTGTAAAAAATAATACCTACAAATGGGATGATGTACATCCAAATGAAGATTTTGATGTTTCTCATTTTTTTAAACACCAGTGTGGCGAAAAAATAAAATGGGATTACAAACCAAAGCCTTGCCAATAAAAATTTAAACGAAACCAGAGGTATTTCGCTGGTGATGCTTGTCAACAGTATCCAGACCAGGTTAAGCAAAATCAGTACGGATAAAGGTTGCTTCAATATCCTGATATCATAATCACTGTCATGCAGAATCCGGATCAGGAAAAAAATCAGGACACCAAACATCAGTGGTTCGGTAGGCAAAGATATACCTACTCCCAAATCCATATCACGTATATTGACAGCAAGTGGGGTTAAAAAAGTAATGAAAAGGATGATTTTATCAATGGAAATAAAATAAAG
>JAFGBL010000130.1 GCA_016933115.1 Bacteroidales bacterium
AAATCTGTCAGGGGCACTTGGATTGATTGTTCTGCGGGCTGCTCAGGCCATCGAAGCCGGCTATTCCCACAATGAAATTGTTGCTATGGTTTCGGCATGGGTAAAAGATACACGTATTTTCGTCAGTGTGAAAACGTTGAAATACATGGTGCGGGGTGGAAGAGTTTCACAGGTTAAAGGGCTTATCGCTAAATTGCTGAATGTAAATCCGATTGTTTCGATGGACGAAAACGGAGCTTCGTACATTTTTGGTAAAACCTACAGCCAGCAATCCAATATGGAGAAAGTCATGCTGCACCTCAGTTCGATCTGCAAGGGCAGAGAAATATGGAATTACATCGTGCTTCATGCACAGAACGAGGATGCTGCTTCCTGGTATTTGCTGAAGATGAAAGGTTTTACAGGCAAAAAGCCTGTTGCAGTGGTTAATATTTCGCCGGTGATTGGCGCAAATGCCGGAATTGGCGCTGCAGCAGTTGCCTTAATGTTTAAATAAAAAAATAATTATGACATTTATTCAGATTTATCTTCTTGCTTTTGCAGTCATTTTGTTGATGATGACTATCCTCTGGCTGATCAGTACTAAAATCAGGAACGTGAGCATTGTTGATCTGTTCTGGGGCTTTGGATTTGTGGTAGCCGGCGCAGTTTACTTTATTTTTACTGAAGGATTGGAAGCCCGGAAGATTCTTTTAATGACAATGGTTGCGATATGGGGCTTGCGCTTGTCAATTTACCTGGCATGGCGTAACATAGGTAAAGGTGAAGATTTCCGCTACCAGAAATTCAGGAAAGACTTTGGTGAAAACCGGTATTGGTGGTATAGTTTCTTTTCGGTATTCCTGCTTCAGGGAGTATTGATGTGGCTCATCTCGGTTCCATTGTTGGGGGCTCAGTTTTACGCAGAAAATAGCCTGGGGATATTGGATTATTTTGGGGTAATTATCTGGATTATTGGATTTGTGTTTGAAGCAGGCGGCGATATGCAATTAGCCCGGTTTAAGGCCAATCCGGCAAACAAAGACAAGGTACTGAACACAGGTTTCTGGCATTACACCCGTCATCCCAATTACTTTGGCGATGCGGCAGTCTGGTTCGGCTATGCGCTTGTCTGCCTTTCGGCAGGAAGTTATTGGCCGGTGTTGGGATCTGTTTTAATGACGGCTTTAATAATCAAAGTTTCAGGCGTTGCCTTGCTCGAAAAAACATTAAATACCACAAAGCCCGGTTACCAGGAATATGTGAGGCGGACAAGTGCGTTTATTCCCTGGTTTCCCCAAAAATAACTTTAACTAAAACTTATGTTCATCCTCAAAAATATCTGGCTTATTCTGTTTTTTGCATGGGGGTTACCCCTGACTTTTTACCGTAGCAAATTCCGTAAGATCGTTTACCAGACCGATAGCTGGACGATTAATATCAAACCGTATTTCTGGAAAGAGCTGAAAGCACTTTTTGGAAACATCTACCCGTATGATAGAAATTATCTGAAAATGAGAAATTTCTATCGTTTCTACCTCATCATTTACCTGCTGTTATTCACATCGTATTTAACCTTCAGTAAAAAAAATAACATGAACGAAATTAAAATCGGAAGTAGCATTCCATCATTTACTTTGACTGATCAAAACGGAAACTTATTCGACATAAATTCTGTTCTCGGCAAAAAGAACCTGGTAATTTATTTCTATCCAAAAGACGACAGTCCCGGTTGCACGGCTCAGGCCTGCTCGTTCCGGGATCAATTCGAAGTTTTTAAAGAAGCTGAGGCATTTATCATTGGCATCAGTGGTCAATCGGTTAAAAGTCATAAAAAATTTGCTGAAAAACACAGGCTCAGTTTTACCCTGTTGAGTGATGAAGGGAATAAAATCCGTAAGCAATTCGGAGTGCCCACTAATTTATTTGGATTGTTGCCGGGGCGTGTAACATACATTGCCGATAAAACGGGTAAAGTAATCTTTGTTTTCAATTCACAAACTAACGCGACAAAGCATGTGGATGAAGCTTTGCGGATATTAAAAGAATCTAAATAGTCTAATCCTTCAAACTCAACCGACAATAAATTGTTTTTTTAGAAAAGTCGAAAATCTTAAATTCAAATAAATGGATGTAGAAATTTTATCGAGGATACAGTTTGCATTTACCATTGCATTTCATTACATTTACCCACCTCTCAGTATAGGCTTAGGCATTGCTTTGGTTGTTTTTGAAGGGATGTACCTTCGAACCAGAGACAAACACTACGAGCAATTAACCAAATTCTGGATAAAGATTTTTGCCCTGATATTTGGTATTGGCGTCGCAACAGGTATTGTTATGGAATTTGAGTTCGGGACCAACTGGGCAGCCTACTCCAGGTATGTAGGGGATATATTCGGCAGTGCCCTGGCTGCTGAAGGGGTTTTTGCATTCGCCCTTGAATCTACTTTTCTGGGAGTACTGCTATTTGGCTGGAACAAGGTAAGTCCAAAAGTTCATTTCTTTTCAACCATCATGGTAACCCTCGGCTCAATGTTTTCTGCTATTTGGATTGTAGTCGCGAACTCATGGCAACAAACACCCTCAGGATTTAAGATTGTAGGAGAAGGAATGAATGCCCGGGCTGAAATTACCGATTTCTGGGCCATGGTTTTCAATCCGTCATCAATGGATAGAATTATACATGTATGGATAGGCGCTTTTCTGGCAGGAACTTTCCTTGTTCTGAGCGTGCATGCCTATTATATTTTAAAGAACAGGTACGTTGAGCAATCCAAAAAGGTATTTGGTTCAATCCTGATGATTGCTGCGATTTCCGCGCTTGCACAATTGTTTACCGGGCATGGCTCGGCCAATGGCGTAGCCGTAAACCAACCGGCTAAACTTGCTGCCTTTGAAGGGCACTACGATAGTTTGGCCGTAGCTGATATGTACCTGTTTGGTTGGGTGGATGACGCCGAACAAAAAGTGACCGGAGTAAAAATCCCCGGTGGCCTGTCTTTCCTTCTATACCAGGATTTTAAAACGCCTGTTACCGGTCTCAATGCTTTTGATAAAAACGACAGACCCGGTATGGTAAACTTTGTTTTCCAAACGTATCATATCATGGTTATTATTGGTATGGGCCTCATTGGATTAACCTTGTTTTCACTCTTTTTGTGGTGGAAAGGAAAACTATTTAATCAGCGCTGGCTGATGATTGTCTTTAGCTTTTCAGTGGTGTTGCCGCAAATAGCCAATCAGGTAGGCTGGTACTCGGCCGAAGTTGGCCGTCAGCCCTGGGTGGTATATGGACTTTTACGAACTTCGGATGCGCTTTCTGAAAATGTGAAAGCTGAACAGGTTATGTTTTCTCTTATTCTATTCACGCTTGTTTATTTGATTTTATTCGGCTTATTTATTTACCTTTTGAATAAAAAAATACAAATCGGATTAGAATCTCACGGATCAGATAAGAATTATGGTTCAACAAATTTAACTTCAAAATAATGGAAACATTTTTAAATATAGAACTGGGAACCTGGATGTTTCTTGTCATCGGGGCTGTTTTCAGCGGATATGCAATCCTTGATGGTTTTGATCTGGGAGCCGGTACGGTGCATCTATTTCTGCGCAATGAAGAAAGCCGGAGGATTGCTCTGAATGCAATTGGTCCGGTATGGGATGGAAACGAAGTATGGCTGGTCATCGGCGGCGGAACACTCTTTGCCGGTTTCCCGAAAGTATATGCAACCTTGCTTTCAGCCTTTTATGTCCCGTTTATCTTATTCCTGCTTTTGCTTATTATGCGTGCCATTGCGATTGAGTTTCGAAGCAAAGAGACCATGCGCTGGTGGCGGAATCTCTGGGATATCACCTATTCTGTTTCGAGCATGTTAATAGGCTTAACACTTGGCGTGGTGCTTGGCAATATTGTTCGAGGAATCGCTATTGATGAGAATATGATCTACAAGGGCGGTTTGTTGGATATTTTTAATCCTTATGCCCTGCTCACAGGGTTCACAGTAGTGGCGCTTTTCGCGCTGCATGGCTCGGTTTACCTCATTATGAAAACGCAGGATAAGCTGGCCGAAAGGCTTGATCATATCTCCAAAATTGCTGGAATGGTCTTCACCGTCTTTTATGTGTTGTTATCAATTTCCACCCTGATTTATGTTCCCCATGCTTCGGAAGAATTCAAAGCAATGCCAATTTTGTTTGTAATTCCGGTTATTACACTTTTATTGCTTCTGAATGAACGCAGATTAATCGTGAAGAAAAAATACTGGTTTGCCTTTTTAACATCGGCTGTTTTGACTTCACTTTTACTGATAACCATTGCCATAGAATTGCACCCAAATCTTTTGCTTTCAAGCATTAACAGCGCTTATTCATTGACAATTGCCAATAGCGCTGCCTCTCAGA
>JAFGBL010000131.1 GCA_016933115.1 Bacteroidales bacterium
CTTACTGCGTGCGGATGAAGGGACTTCCCGCTGTTATCGGGACAGGCTTCTCGCCCTTCCTCCTTACTGCGTGCGGATGAAGGGACTCGAACCCCCACGCCTTGCGGCACCAGATCCTAAGTCTGGCGCGTCTACCAATTCCGCCACATCCGCTTGTGGTTTTTTATGCCGCGCAAAATTAATACTTTTCTTTTATCCAAAAGAGTTGCCTCCGCATATTCTTTTATTTAAATTTGCCCGGTATTCGTAAAATTCTTGAATTATGATCAAAAATGTATTGATTGCAATTGTGCTATCTACAATCTGTTCGGTTGCTCTTGCACAGATCGAAGATGGTTATTATCATAGGGCCCTGGGAAACAATAATGAAGCCGGGTTTTATAAAAATGGTAAAAAAGATGGATCCTGGATTACTGAGCTCCGCGATGGTACGATGATGAAAGTCGAAACATACAATGAAGGGGTAAAAGAAGGTATTTTCCTTGAATTTGACAGGCAGGGTAATCTTATAAAAAAGGAATTTTATGTAAATGATGAATTACATGGGATAGCTATCGAATATTCGAAGGAACATAAACCCATATCAAAAATGGAGTACGCAGATGGGGTATTGAATGGAGAAGTAACAAGATATTACGATGATGGTTCCGTACAGGAAGAATCGAAATATAAAATTGGCCAAAAAACAGGCCCGTCCAAGTGGTATGACCAGAATAGAAAACTCATCGCCGTTTTTGAATATGAAGACGGTTTGTTCAATGGTACCAACAAAACATTTCACACCAATGGAAATATTAAAACTGAGGAACAATATGTCAACAATATTAAAAACGGGCCCTTTAAAGAATATTATCCTACCGGTAAACTGAAAATTTCAGGGAATTATAAAAATGGTGAAAAAGACGGCGGTTGGCAGGAGTACGATCCACACGGTACATTGGTAAAAGAATCAAAATTTGTTGAAGGAAAAGAGCAGAACTGACAGCTTTTATGAATCACGACCATACGGGGAATAAAATTATAAATCCTTATACCAAACTTAAAGGCTATAATTGTTTTGGCTGTGCCCCGCACAATTCATTCGGATTGAAAATGAGTTTTATCGACCAGGGCGAGTTTGTTATCTGTTATTGGAGCCCTTCCGATCATTTCAGCGGATATAGAAATGTGTTGCATGGAGGCATCCAGGCCACTTTGCTGGATGAGATCGCCAGCTGGACAATTCAGGTAAAATTAAAAACAGCCGGTGTCACGGCAAACATCGATTTGCGATATAAAAAGCCTGTATTTGTTGATCAGGGTCAGGTTTTACTCAGAGCTAAAATCAGGGAAATTGTTAAAAGAATAGCAGTTGTAGAAACGGAATTGTTCAATCCGGAAGGAGAGCTTTGTTGCTCAGGCATTGTAAAATATTTAATTTATCCCCTGGAAGTTGCGCGGGAAAAGCTGAATTTTCCGGAGTTTGATGCGTTTTTTAATAGTAAGTAGTAGGCAGTTGGTAGTCCCGAAAAAACAGAAATCTTTGATTTCATTTTTTTTCGAGGATGCACGGCTAAAGGTCAGTATCGGCAGACGACAGAATGATCTGGAATTAAAGTTGTTTTGATAATTCCAGGAAGAATTTGGCCCAGTGTACTTTACCGGTGTTTTTGCCCAGTCTGACGAAAATGATATTCTTTTCGGGAAAAACAAATATATATTGCCCTAAAATGCCTTTTGCAAAATAGGCCCCGTTTTCGAGCACCCGCCATTGATAAGTATACGGATATCCTTGTGAATCTCGGGAGTCGTTGATGATGGAAGTGGAACGTTCGACCCATTTTTCGGATATGATCTGCTCTCCGTTCCAATTTCCCCTGTTCAGGTAAAGCCTGCCGAACCTGGCAAAATCACGGGCCCTTGCATTCAGGCAGCAAAAGGATTTGACAGTTTGGTTTTTTTCACTGTCGATGCTCCAATAGGCATCATATTCCATTCCCAGAGGTTCCCAAAGTTTTTCTTGAAAATATTCGTTGAATTTTTTATTGGTTGCCCTTTCAACGATCAAGCTAAGCAATAACGTATTGGTCCCGATGTATTCGTAATTCTCATCAGGCGGTTCTTCAACTTTTAATTTCTTGACATATTTTTCAAGGTTGGTGCCATAGTAGTATTTCGCAACATCACCGAATGGATTGAAATATGCCTCATTGAATTTAATCCCCGATCGCATATTCAGCAAATCTTCAATTGTAATTTTATCGAACCCAGGTTTAGATTCCAGTTCTTTTAAGTAAAAAGTAATGGGCTGGCCGGTACTGTAAATGTATCCTTCATCTATGGCAATTCCAACCATAGCAGAAACAAAAACCTTTGAAGTTGAAAATGAAAGGAATATGGAAGAATCGGTATATTGATCAAAATATTTTTCAAAAAGCAAACTATCGTTTCGGATGACAAGGAATGCAATAGTTTTTTTGTCATCGAGGAAATTTTCAAATGATTGTTCTTTTATTGGATCATAGAAGTTTTCAGGCACATTTAGCGTGCAATTCTCATCGGGTTCGTAAAAATTAAAAACAGGCTCTTCATTGTTCACATGAAGTGTGGGGAATTTTTTTGAATCGCTCTGATTTGGTAAATTCCATAAGAAAGATCGAAAAACATGGCAGGAAGGGAAAATGATCACCAAAAACAATAAAAAAAATGAAATTAATAACTTCCTTAGTCTTCCTGAAATCAATAACCGCATCATATCAAAATAAATATACACCTCAATTAATCAGGAACTACCAGCACCGGGCATTTGGCAATAGCAACCAATTGTTCTGTAGTGCTTCCGATAAGAATATTTTCAAAGAGATTATGTCCTCGGCACGACATGACGATCAGGTCTATCTGGTTGGTTTTTATATAATTTTCGAGTTCTTTGTGCGGCTTACCTTCCAGCACATCAAAAACATTTTTATCGGATTTTGATTTACTGTGTTTTTTAAGGTTCTTGATGATATGTGTTTTGAGTTGCGGATTTTCTTCCAGGATAGATGAAAAACTTACATTGTAAAATTCCGGGTGTTCATCCTGCTCTATCACATGTACATAAAAGCATTTGTTATCAAACGACTTTTTAAAATCGTTTAAGTATGTTATAGCCCTGCCCGAAGCTTCTGAAAAGTCCATGGGTACCAGTATTCGATCGATGGACCTCTTTTTCCAGTTTTTATGGACTGTAATCACGGGTATGGGAGATAACCTCAAAATCCGCTGAGATACACTTCCGGCAAAGAACTTTTTCAATCCGGTATTGCCATGGTTTCCCATTACGATCAGATCGAAATTTTTACCTTCCATGAATTCAAGGATTCCTGCGGAAATGGATACACTTCTGATCAAATAGGTTTCAATATCCCTGCCTTTTTGCTTTGCCTTTCGCCGGGTATTATCCAGCAGTTGTTGTCTCTTGGTTTCGTGCTCTAAAATGAATTTATCGAGTTTCTTTAATTGTTCCTTCTCCTCGAAGGATTCGCTGTAAAGTGCGATAGCATGCAATACCGATATTTTTGCGCCGAATTTTTCAGCCAGGAAAAAGGAATAAACCAGTGCATTATATGAAAAATCACTGAAATCTATGGGAACCAGAATGTTTTTAATTTTCATTGTGAATTGTTTGCTCAAAAATAGTCAAAATTGGCCACATGGATCAAATAAGACGATGATTTTATACCTCCAGATTGGTATAAACCTTTGTTGTTTCAAAGGGGTATCCCGGATAGCTGAATACCGGCAATCGTGTTTCGGTTTCACCGATGGAATAACCCCAAACATTTTCATATTCTTCAAGGTTCTCACCCATTTTCCTGAGCCGCTCAAAATAACCCGATATGGATCGGGATTCGATGATGATTACTTTTCCCATTTTGTCAATGATCGGACTGTGATTCCTGGTGCGGTCATGTTCAAACTCAAGAATCCTCCTGCCATCGTAGGTGATGCCAATGGTCCTGAACGTCAGGCTCTTTCCTATACCGGGCAAATTCATCACATTCCGGTCGGTAGCCAGGAATGGAAGGTTACAAAGTCTCCTTAAATCATTAATATTATCAACCATTTTGCTGGCGTGTTCAGGAAATTTTTTTATTCTTTCATGATATTCTTCAGGAACCATTCCGATGTACTTTTCCTCAATCTGTTCCTGCATGGCTCTGGCATTGTTGGCAAATGTGAATGAGTTTTCGGCATATCCTTTAACGGTGAAAGTGTAATAAGTAAGAACCCCGATGTCGTTTAATACTTTTCTTAGTTTGGCTGTATGTCCTCTCCTGGAGGCTGCAGCAGTAAAAACCAACTGATTCGTTACGGTCCAACCTGCTGAGATCAGTCTTTTAACGGCTAAGGCAGACTCCAGGGTCACTTCCATGGGCGATTCGAAGTGGGTTTGGATCACGAATTGTTTAAATCCGACTTTCGAAGCTTTTTCTCTGAACCTGCTTAAAATTTTTACGAGATCTTCGGTTATCCTTTGTGGAAGGTAAACCGGTAACCTGGTACCCAACCTAATACGCAACATCTCTGCATATTTCTCACTTTTTGGCCGGGTTTTGTTTTTTCTTTTCTTTTTAATGGATGAAATCAAAACGGCATCCAAAATCCTCTGCAATGAAGCGTCCGAACTCATCAGTGCATCTCCGCCAGTGATCAGTATATCCCTCAATTGAGAATCGTTTTCGAAGTATTCCAACAAAGTGGGCAGGCGTTCCCACCAGGTGTCCTTGGGTTTTAGTTTCTGAAGGTTGAAGTTGAGGTGGCCGCGCTGGAAATCAAACATGCGTTGGCACGAAACACACAACCCCCCACAAGCCCTTCCCACTGTATTCGGAATCAGTATGGCGACTTCAGGGTATCTCCTGTGGATGTTGTAATGGTGAGGTAGCAACCAGCCAGCTGCATTGGGTTTTCCGGGTTCGACAATATCTTCCTTTTCCCATGCTACAATATTTCCGTATTCCTCCACCAGTTGCCTGGAGACGAAAACATAATCGCGGATTGCCAAATCGGCATTTTTGGCAAATGCAGGTTCATTCACATTCAGAAGCGATAAATAATACAGGTTCACAAAGAAAGGGATTCCTGCATTTTTTGCCTTTTTGAGCACTTCCATGGTTTCTTCGTTCAGCGAATTATTTAGCATTTCGTTAAGCATCTCAGGAGTGCGAATGGCAAAATGCAGGTGGAATGTCTTGTTATTGAGCCACGAAACCATTGTCTTGTATTTTTCTTCCCGGTTCATTCCTTCAGGAAAAACAAACTTTTGGCTTATAAACTCCCCTTGTTCTATTTTGAGGAGTAACAAGTGTAGAATCCGTTCCATGTTTTTCTCCCGCAATTCAATGATCCTGGGGTCGAGGCCTGACGGATGCCTGTCCATCCATTGCTGGATTTGCCGTTTATCCGGAACGTCGCGTTTGGAAAGCCCATTGAATTGACGGAACAAGTGAAGCATATCCCTGAAAAATGCCGGCCCGGCAAGAATATCTCCAAATTTGAGTGCTTTCCATAACCATTCAATCGGAGATGATGATACCTTTTTACCCCTCAGATTCAAGTCTTCGTAAACACTGCCTTCATGATCGATATAATCCATCAACCTGATGGCAGCCATATCTTTCCAGCCAAGCTTGTCAAAAAGAGCTTTATCCCTGTTGATGTTTTTGTAATATTGATAAGCTGGCGGCCTGTTTTCGAGATAAGAACCAATAAACTTTTTTAATTCGGTTTTTAACTGGTGGATTGATTCGTTGCGAATTATAATTTGTGTGATCCGTGGGTTTTCTTTCCTGATTTGTTTCAGCAGATTACGGGCTTCTTCAGCCCGGGTTCCATCAATGTATTCCCGACCCAGAGTTCTGACTCTTTGCAATATGCTTTCTTCTCTGATCATAAAACCTGAAAAAATCTAAAATATTCAATTTGAATAACTTATGATTTTTATGCAAAGATACAAATTCCAAGGCATATAATCAAGCATCTGTAATATGAAGTTTGCCTTAATTTTGAACTAATTCAGACCTTTATTGTTGTCACTTATATTTTTCAGAAAAATCGAAATGTTGATTAAAACATAAATTCAGAATAGATGTCAAGAGGAATGTATCAGGTGCCCAAAGCCTACAATGAACCGGTAAAATCCTATGCACCCGGTTCACCGGAAAGAAAAGAATTGAAAAATAAACTTCAGGAATTGCGCACCCGGGAAATCGATATCCCGATGTATATTGGAGGTAAAGAGGTTAGAACCGACGACCGGCGGGAGGTCCATCCCCCTCACGATCATAAGCATTTGCTGGGTTATTATTATTTCGGAACAGCAGACCATGTAAACCAGGCAATCGAAGCAGCCCTTGATGCAAGGCCCGGATGGCAGGCGCTTGACTGGGATCATCGGGCTTCTATATTTTTGAAGGCCGCCGATTTGATTTCCGGTCCTTACCGGGCAAAGATCAATGCAGCAACCATGCTGGCACAATCCAAAAATGTGTTTCAGGCTGAGATTGATGCAGCCTGTGAAATGGCCGATTTCCTCAGGTTTAATGTGGAATTTATGGCCGATATTTACAATCAGCAACCCATTTCCGAAAAAGGAATCTGGAACCGAATGGATCAAAGGCCTTTGGAGGGTTTTGTTTATGCAATTACCCCCTTTAATTTTACTTCAATTGCCGGTAACCTGCCATCAGCACCAGCACTGATGGGTAATGTTGTTGTATGGAAACCCGCTGAAAACCAGGTTTATTCAGCGCAGGTACTGATGGAAATTTTTATGGAAGCAGGATTGCCGGATGGTGTGATCAATATGATCATGGTGCCCGGACCGGTGGGAGGGAAGATCATGTCGATGCACCCCGATTTCGTGGGTGTTCATTTTACAGGTTCAACTGAGGTTTTTAAGAAAATCTGGAAAGCGATCGGCGACAATGTGGCTATTCATAACACCTATCCCAAAATAGTGGGTGAAACTGGTGGAAAAGACTTTGTAGTGGTACACAAAACAGCAAATGTAAAATCAGTTGTAACCGCTTTGGCAAGAGGTGCGTTCGAATACCAGGGACAGAAATGCAGTGCGGCTTCCCGCGCCTACATCCCCGATAATTTGTGGCCGGAGATCAATAAATTGCTGGTAAAGGATGTTAAATCATTTAAAATGGGAGGCCCGGAGGATTTTACCAACTTCATCAATGCAGTGATCGACGAAGCAGCATTTGAAAAGATAGCTTCCTACATCGTTCATGCAAAACATGATCCTTTATGCGAGATCATCGCAGGCGGTAATTATGATAAAACGGTGGGATATTTTATTGAGCCAACTGTGATTGTGACTACTGATCCTCAATATAAATCGATGCAGGAAGAGATTTTCGGCCCTGTGTTGACTATATACGTTTACCCGGCTGAAGAATTTGAACAAACCCTTGAGATGGTGGATAAGACTTCTCCCTATGCCCTCACTGGATCGATTTTTGCACGGGATCGCTGGGCCATCGATCTGGCATTCAATAAACTGGTTAATTCTGCCGGTAACTTTTACATCAATGACAAACCTACCGGGGCAGTTGTTGGTCAGCAGCCGTTTGGAGGAGCCAGGGCATCGGGGACAAATGATAAATCCGGTTCATATATAAATTTGTTACGCTGGGTTTCACCCCGGACCATTAAGGAAAACTTTAATCCACCCGAGGATTACAATTATCCATTTATGGAAGAAGCTTAAAATGTCTTTAGAAAAAAAGGAATTGATTAAACGAAAAGGACCGATACAATAATGTTCCGGTCTTTTTTTATCTTTGTATGATAAAACCTGTATTTATTATTTGACCAATATTTAATTATGAAAATGATGAATAAACTATTTTTACTAATAATATCAGTTATAATAGCGGTTTCCTGTGCTAAAATTCCTTTAGAGTCATTGACTCTGGCGGATTCACTGACAAACGAAGGAAGCCGGATGCACCAATTGAATATCGCATTGATCAATAAAATGTTTGCCGAAAAAAGGCAGAAAATAGATGAATTCATTACGATGGAATATACTCCTCAGTACATTAAAAATTTTACCCAGGCCATTCCTCCTGATGCGGATATTAAGGAGGAATTGCCTGAAATTCTTAATAGTATTATTCCAGAGATCAACAGTAGAAGAGATATGATGCAATCGGCCCTGGAAGACCAACGCATAAAACTGGTTACTAAACTCGGCCAGGATTATGCTGTGTATTTGAGTGGTTCCAATGAACTCAGGAAGTTGCTGGAATCCAATGTGCAAGTTGATAAGGAAAGAAAGGAGTTTTTTGACAGTGTCAAGGGTATGACCAACGATAAAATCGACCTTAACAAGGTGGAAGATGCGCTGGATGGTTTTATTACCGACAGCGGAGATGTGAGTGCAAGCATTCTTGATTTAAATGAAACCATCAATTCAATTATCAATCAATAAATAAAAAACATATGCCTACTGATTGGAAAAAAATAGCCGAAGAAATCGGCAACCAAACCGATGAACAATTCAGAAGCAGCATTTCAAGCCTGATAAGGCTGAATGATGATGAAATCGAAAACCTGATCAATGAAACCGGTATCAGCCGCGAAAATCTGGTAAAGGTTTTGGAAGTGGTAAGGGATGCTACCAAAACGAATTCCGATAAAGCAACGGCCATCAATAATATCAATAAAGGGATGTCGCTGCTGGTTGGTTTGGCTGGTAAATTTCTTTAATCCGAAATGTTATTAATCCATTCACTTAATACTTAATGCTACAACTTGGGTTATTAAGTATCTGATAAAGCCCTTTCAAATAGTTTTACCAGAAGGGTTGTTATTCCAATTCGAATTTTATACCAATGAAATCTACTGATTTTTATTACAGTAGTTTTCTGCCATGTTTTTTCGAACAATTGATATTAATTTTAC
>JAFGBL010000132.1 GCA_016933115.1 Bacteroidales bacterium
AAGCCCTAGGTTATTTTTACCAGGAAATAATTCTTTTTCCCTTTCTGGACCAGGATGTATTTCTCATTAAGCAGGTCACTTTTCCCGACCACATAATCCTCTTTGACTTTCTCCTTGTTGAGGGCAACCCCGTTGTCTTTTAACATGCGCCGGGCTTCCCCTTTGGACGAAAATATGGAGGTGTAGTCTGTCAGGAAATCGACAATTCCAATACCTGTATCAAAATCCGGCCTGCCAACTTCACATTGCGGAACCCCTTCAAAAACAGATAACAATATTTCTTCGGGCAATTTATGCAGTGTTTCGGCAGTGCCTTTCCCGAAAAGGATTTGTGAGGCTTCCTCGGCCTGTTTAAAATCTTCTTCCGAATGCACCCTGACGGTGATATCCCTGGCCAGCTCTTTTTGCAGCAGTCTCAAATGCGGAGCCTCCCGGTGCTGCCCGATCATCTCTTCGATTTGTTCCTTGCTGAACAGGGTAAAATACCTGATCAGCTTTTCGGTATCCTCATCCGACACGTTGAGCCAGTACTGATAAAATTTATAGGGTGACGTTTTTTTCGGATCGAGCCAAACATTGCCTCCCTCGCTTTTCCCGAATTTACTGCCATCCGATTTGGTGATCAAAGGGCAGGTGAGGGCAAATGCCTCGGCTTCGCCCTGCCCGGCATCGAAATACATTCGCCGGATCAGTTCCTTCCCGGTGGTGATGTTACCCCACTGATCGGAACCGCCCAGTTGCAGCCTGACATTTTTATTTTTAAAGAGCCAGTAAAAATCATACCCCTGAACCAACTGGTAGCTGAACTCGGTGAATGACATCCCTGATTCGAGCCTGTTTTTAACCGAATCCTTGGCCAGCATATAGTTTACGGAGATGTGCTTTCCGACGTCCCTGATGAAATCAAGGAATTGATAACCTTCGAACCAGTCATAATTATTGACCACTTCGGCTTTATTTTTCCCTTCATTGAAATTGAGGAATTTCATCAATTGTTTTTTCTGGCATTCCAGGTTGTGATTGATATCTTCGATTGATAAAAGCTGGCGTTCCTCCTTTTTACCCGACGGGTCTCCTACCCTGCCGGTTGCTCCGCCCACCAGCACGATGGGTTTGTGTCCGCTGCGTTGCAGGTGCACCAGCAGCATTACCGGGGCCAGATTTCCGATGTGCAGGGAGTCGGCTGTAGGGTCAAAGCCGATATAACCGGCCGTCATTTCCTTCTGAAGTTGCTCTTCCGTACCGGGCGTCATATCGTGGATCATGCCACGCCACTTTAATTCCTCAACAAAATTCGGGTTCATTTCAAAAAATTTTTGCAAATATAGAACTAATGAAATTTAACCTGTGAAATTCATGAATTTTTTACCCTTGCCGCTTTATTTACTCATGAATTTGAGTTGTTATTTCACCGACAATTAATTGAAAAATTTTATAATTCTCAAATTGAATAAAAACCTGTAATCAATAGCGTTATTCAATTTATCTGAAAGTAAAAAATTTATCTAATACGTAGCATAAATTTACCTTAGTGCGGTAAATTTAAAATTTTTTCAACATAACAACCTGATATGCAACACTGAAAAATTTATTTCTCAAAAGGGCGGACAAGTCAAGAAATGGGAAACCAGCTGGAAAATGTAAGTTTGTGGTACAATAGCAGCCAGACCTGTTAGGTTGACCAAGTCTATTTACTGGACAAGCGTAACAGGTCGCGTATAACGGGTTTAATAATATGTGTTTTCTTCAATGATCGGCTTGATGTCTTTTACATTCAGTTGTAGGTTGACCACCCCGTTCCATTCATTTTCCTCAATGTGATAGCACAACCTGAAAGTTTTGTTTTTTACCAGATTTTCAAGATGTTCACCCAATTGAAATGCAATGGCAGGGATGGGAAATCCCCTGATATCCTTGTGTACCACTTCCAGTTTTAAGTGGTTCTTTCCCACCACCCGTGCATAACCGGTGTCGATGACATTGTCCGTTTCAAAAACGGGCGACATATTTCCCGGCCCGAATGGCGCAAACTGCTTCAGGATACGGAAAAACTTTTTGTTGATATCGTTGAGGCAGATTTTCGCATCTATCTCTACCTCGGGAGTGAGCATATTTTTTTCAATGGTTTGGGTTACATAGGATTCGAATTTTTCCTTGAATGCTTCCAGTTTTTCCGGCTTCAGCGAAAGCCCGGCGGCATATTTATGGCCTCCGAAATGCTCCAGCAGGTCACTGCAATGATCCACTGCGTCGTAAATATCAAAATCCTTGATTGATCTGGCGGAACCGGTAATAAATCCATTTGACTTGGTGAGGACGACAGTCGGCTTGTAAAATACCTCAATGAGCCTGGATGCCACAATCCCGATCACACCCTTGTGCCATGACGGATTGAACACTACAGTTGATTTTGCATTTTTGAGCACCTCGTTTTGCGAGATCATTTCCAGCGCTTCCTGTGTTGTCTGTGCGTCTAAGTCCTTTCGTTCGTTGTTGAAGTCATTGATCCGTTCGGCCAGTAATTCTGCATCGGTTAAATTTTCTGAGATCAGCAATTGCACCGAGTTTTTTGCACTTTCGATCCGACCTGCAGCGTTGATCCGGGGACCAACCAGGAAAACCAGGTCGCTGATGGACAGGTTTCGGCTAAATATATTTTCAGTCACATCGATCACCGAAGTTTCAATCCTGTTAATACCACTGAATTTCAGGATGGCTTCAATACCCGGCCTTGGATCGGTATTTACGAGCTTCAGCCCGTAGTAAGCAAGTATCCTGTTTTCACCGGTAATTTTTACAATATCCGAAGCGATGCTGACGACCACCAGGTCGAGGTATTTGATCAGGTTTTCAAACGGGATATTTCTTTTTTTGGCAAAAGCCTGAATCAGTTTGAATCCAACCCCGCAACCCGAAAGTTCATCGTAAGGATAATTGCAGTCGGGCCGTTTGGGGTCGAGAACCGCCACGGCATTGGGTAAAATATCACCCGGACGGTGATGATCGGCTATGATATATTCGATCCCTTTATTTTTCGCATATACGATTTTTTCTACCGCTTTGATACCGCAATCCAGCACTATGACCAGTGAAAAATTTTGGCCGGCAGCATAGTCAATACTCTTGTACGAGATACCATATCCTTCTTCATACCTGTCGGGAATATAGAAATCGACATTGTTGTAAAAACTTTTCAGGAAAGTATAAACAAGTGCGACGGCTGTTGTACCGTCGACATCGTAATCTCCGTAAATCAGGATCTTTTCATTTTTTTCCAGTGCTTTTTCGATCCTGTCAACGGCTTTGTGCATATCGTTCATCAAAAACGGATCGTGTAAATCATCAAGAGAGGGCCGGAAAAAGGAGCGGGCCTGATCGAATGTTTCAATTCTTCTTTGAACAAGCAAATTGGCGAGGTTGTAATCAATATTCAGTACTTCAGCCAGGTGCTGAACTTTTGATTCATCTCCCTGTTCCTTAAGTACCCAGCGCTTGTTCATAAAATTTTATTGAATCTGTAAAGATAAAAAATTATCGGTGTATGCGATAATAATTTTTTAATACAAATGCTTTATATATAATTTCAAAGACCCGGGATTTTAATAAATTCCAATACTACTTTTTTTTAATGGTTACTATCCGCAGATTTTGATTAGGAGATTGGTAATAAAAATGTTAAAAAGTTGACCGCATGGCATCCACCGGGTCAAGCCTGGAGGCAATCCATGAGGGGGCAATCCCGGCGATCAAACCAATGATGACGGAGACTGAAAGGCCAATGATGATGTTATCAGCGGTTAAATGAAGCGCAAATGGAAAATTTTTTGAGACCAGTACCAAAATATAAATGATAATTAATCCGATAATTCCCCCAAATAGGGAAAGAAAAATAGCTTCAAACAAAAATTGGAACAGGATAAAATATTTTTTGGCCCCTATCGCCATTTGGATACCGATTTGACTTGTCCGTTCCTTCACCGAAACGAACATGATATTGGCTATACCAAAACCTCCAACCAGCAAGGAAAAACCGCCAACGATCCAGCCGATAATGGCAATGATCCTGAAAAATGCATCGAATTCCCGTGTTATGATACTGGTTTCGTTGATGGCAAAATCATCCTCAGCGGATGGTTTCAGTTTCCTTACGGAACGCATGATCCCTACCAGTTCATCCTTCAACTCATCATTTGAAACAAAAGGTTTTGCCTTAACTACAATGGTCGACTCTATATTCCGGATATCCAAATAATTCCTGGCGTAGTTCACGGGTATGATGATCCGGTTATCATCCGAATCGCCAAACATACTTTCACCTTCTTTGTCCATAATACCAATTACCTGTACCTTACTGCCAAAAATCTTAAATCGTTTACCGATGGCATTTGTGCCTGAAAATAGATTGTTGGCGATATCACTACCGATGATGGCAACATCGGCCCCTCCCTGCGATTCGAGCGGAGTAAAGTACCTGCCTTCACGAATATTGATGTTTATGGTTTTGTTGTAATCATGTGATACGCTGGTGATGGTTACGTTTTCAATGCTGTTGTTTTGATATTTGACGGTTCTGTTAACTTCAATCATAAAGGCACTTGCCTCTGAGGCAGTGCTTCTGCGCTGTATTTCTTTCAGGTCATCCGGTTTGGGTTGTGGCCGCTTGAAATATTTCCACCAGGGATAATCATTTCCTCCTTCCCATGGCCACTTTTGTATGAACAAGGAATTTTCGCCCAACTGTTCAATACTTTTCCTGATGGCAATTTCCATTGAATCGAAAATAGTAAGAACCGAAATAACCGAAAAAATACCAATGGTGATCCCCAGCAATGATAACAGCGTTCGAACCTTGTTAACAACAATGGCTTGAAGTGCAAAGATGAAACTTTCCCGGATGAGCTTTAAAAAGAGAAACATTCTTTCTGATTACAAATTATTAATTGTGTAAAATTAAAATAATTAGCCTGAAAAATTTATTAAATTTTCATATTAAGCCGAATGCATAGGCTTAAAGCCGAAAAGGATTTTAACTTTTTCGAGGCCTGCCTGCCCCAACAAAGGCTATCAGGCCGGCAGGCAGGGTTAATTCCTGTTCCGGCCATGGCCGAATCGGCCTCCGGTATTTAATTTATAAATTTTATGAATTAATCATGTCGGCTTGAAGTATATAAACAAATTTAATTGTTACTTTGTAATCCAATTCGTATAAGTATTTAATTCTGCGCGCAAAGAGATATTATGAAAAGGATTAAAAGTGCTTTGATTTCGGTTTTTCATAAAGACAGGCTGGATGAGATTTCCGGGATTTTAAATGATCTTCAGGTAAAAATCTTCTCTACCGGGGGAACCTTTGATTATATCAAACAACTTGGAATTGATGCGCAGACAGTTGAATCGTTGACTTCCTATCCTTCCATTTTGGGTGGACGGGTAAAAACGCTTCATCCGAAGGTATTTGGCGGAATTTTGGGGAGGAGAGATAATAAAGAAGATGTCAGGCACTTTGAACAATACGAAATTCCTGAAATCGACTTGGTCATTGTTGATCTTTATCCTTTCGAGAAAACGGTCGCATCAACCAATAATGAAAGCGATATAATTGAGAAAATCGATATCGGCGGAATTTCGTTGATCCGCGCAGCAGCTAAAAATTATAGGGATGTGCTCGTTATTTCCTCTTCCGGCCAATATGATGATTTGATGAACCTGTTAAAAGATAAAAAAGGGTTTACAGACCTCGAAGACAGGCGTCTTTTTGCCGCCTATGCATTCCAGGTTTCATCACATTACGATACAGCCATATTCAATTATTTTAACCGGCAGGCCAAATTACCGGTATTTAAGTTGAGCCTTCATCCGGCTCATGAACTGAGGTATGGCGAGAACCCTCACCAAAAAGGGTATTTTTTTGGTGATTTGGAAAACGTATTTGAGCAAATCCATGGCAAAACGATTTCCTTCAATAACCTGGGTGACCTTGATGCGGCCATCAACCTGATCCTTGAATTTAAAGAACCGACGTTTGCCATTCTGAAACACAACAATGCATGCGGTGCGGCCTCACGTAATACAATAACAGAAGCATGGAAAGATGCTCTTGCCGGTGATCCCGTTTCTGCTTTCGGAGGAGTATTGGTTACCAACACGATGGTAGATGAAGAGACTGCAAGCGAGATCAATAACTTGTTTTTTGAAATCATCATTGCCCCGGGTTACGAAAATGCCGGACTTGAAATACTTAAAACCAAAAAAAACAGGATAATTTTACAACAGAAATCCTTTGATTTTCAGGCTATGCAACACAAGTCGATCCTGAATGGTGTAATTGTTCAGGACAGGGATTTGAAGACGGAGACAAAAGAAGACTTGAAGGTTGTAACAAAAACAAGCCCAAGCGAGTATGAAAAAGAAGATTTGATATTTGCGAATAAAATCGTAAAGCATACAAAATCAAATGCTATCGTTCTTGTAAAAAACAGGCAGTTGGTTGCCAGTGGAGTGGGACAAACATCTCGGGTGGATGCGCTAAAACAGGCTATTGCAAAAGCAGGTGAATTCGGGTTCGACTTAAATGGTGCTGTTATGGCATCCGATGCATTTTTCCCGTTTGCCGATTCGGTTGAAATAGCTTTTAATGCAGGGATAAAATCGGTCATTCAACCCGGAGGATCGGTACGGGACCAGGATTCAATTGATTTTTGCAACCAACATGGAATGAGCATGGTTTTTACAGGGTTCAGGCATTTTAAACACTAAAGAAAAGTAATATAAATTATACAAATGGGTCTTTTTTCATTCTTTACCAAGGAGATCGCCATAGATTTGGGAACGGCAAATACCATTATTATCTACAATGATAAAGTGGTGGTGGATGAACCTTCAATTGTTGCCATTGAGCGAAATACCGGACGCATCATTGCCGTGGGTAAAAAAGCGATGATGATGCACGGCAAGACGCATGAAAACATCAAAACAATCAGGCCTTTACGTGACGGGGTCATTGCCGACTTTCAATCGGCGGAATACATGATCCGCGAAATGATCAAAATGGTTTGGCCTAAAAAGCAATTGTTCCCACCTGCGCTCAAAATGGTAATTTGTATTCCTTCCGGCATCACCGAAGTTGAAGAAAGGGCCGTTAAAGACTCTGCCGAACAGGCAGGTGCCAAGGATGTAAAACTGATCCATGAACCCATGGCGGCTGCCATCGGAATCGGCATCGACGTGATGGAACCGACTGGTAACATGATCATCGATATCGGGGGTGGAACCAGTGAAATTGCCGTTATTGCACTGGGCGGAATTGTGAATAACAAATCCATCAGGATTGCAGGTGATGATTTTAATACGGATATTGAAGAATACATGCGTAAACAGCACAATATCAATATTGGCGAACGGACTGCTGAAAGAATTAAAATTGAAGTGGGGGCAGCCATGATCGAAATTGACAATCCACCGGATGAGTATGCCGTTCATGGCAGGGATATGTTAACGGGCATTCCGAAGGAAATAAAGGTAAATTATGCAGAAATTGCGCATTGCCTTGACAAATCAATTTCAAAAATTGAAGCTGCCGTTTTGAATGCGCTTGAAATGACACCGCCTGAACTTTCGGCTGATATTTTCAGGACCGGAATTTACCTGGCCGGTGGAGGTTCCATGCTGAGGGGATTGGACAAGCGTTTGCACCTGAAAACAAAACTTCCGGTACATGTTGCCGAAGATCCGTTAAGGGCTGTTGCAAGAGGAACCGGGATAGCCTTGAAAAACTATGATAAATTTACTTTCTTGATCAAGTGATATTCGATAACTAAGAAAATGAGAAGTGCGCTACCTGTTCGCTTATATTTTAAAACACTATTTTGTCTTTCTTTTCATTCTGCTTGAAGTTTTTTCATTTTCCCTGGTAGTACAAAATAATTACCAACGGGCCACCTTTTTAAACTCAACATACGCTTTTACAGGAAAAATATTTGCCGCATATTCCAATATCACCGATTATTTTTCTCTAAAAAAAGCCAATGAAGAATTGTTGGAGGAAAATGTCGGGCTCAGGAACCGCCTTGAAAGTACTCTCCCACTCCCCGATACGAATCCTTTTTATAGTTACGACAGCACATACAGGTATATTGGGGCCAAGGTCATCAAGAATACCATCTCCCGCCAAAAAAACTACCTGATGCTTGATAAGGGTTGGAAACAGGGCATACAAAAAGATATGGGCGTAACTACGGCTAGGGGGATAGTAGGGACGGTGATAGGAGTGTCGGAAAATTATTCAATGGTGATGTCGATCCTGAATATTGATAACAGAATCAATGCACGGATCAAGAAAAATAATCACCTTGGAAATATGGAATGGGACGGAAAAAATTACAGGTTTGGATTGTTGACCGATATACCAGTTCATTTAAAATTAAACAATGGCGACACAATCATTACCAGCGGTAATTCTCAAATTTTTCCTGAAGGAATTCCCTTTGGTAAGGTGGATGAATATTATGAGATAAAAAATGAAAAATTCAACACAGCCAGAATTGAGTATTTTGAAGACTACAATCAGTTGTATTATGTATATGTTATCATAAATCTGAATATTGAAGAACAAAAAGAACTTGAATCCTCTTTACCATGACAGGCCTGTACTTGAATAATATAATCAGATTTATTTTGCTTGTCATTGTGCAGGTTTTGATTTTGAATAACATCAATTTCGGTGGTTATGTGAATCCATTTCTGTATGTTTATTTTATTCTTTTACTTCCATTTGAAACGGCAGGATGGCTCCTGCTTATTTCATCATTTTTAATTGGCCTCACGATCGACATATTTTCCGGCACACCCGGAATGCACGCATCCGCATCTGCATTAATTGCATTTTTCCGTCCAGCCATAATAAAAATTATTGGTTCCTCTAGGGAATACGAAACCGGCATGCAGCCCTCCATCAGGGATTTGGGATTCAGGTGGTTTATCACCTATTCATTCTTTATGATCTTGATTCATCACACAGCCCTTTTCATGGTCGAGGTATTCAGGCTATCCGGTTTATTTGATACTGTGAAAAGAGCCATATTCAGTACAATTTTTACCCTGGTATTGGTAATTATTACCCAATATTTGTTTTCCAGAACAACACGCAGAAAGTAATCATTCTGCCAATAATCTCTTATATTTAAGAAATTAATTATATTTACATCCTATTTGATAATAAATAAGGATTTCAGGTCAGGAAACAAATTTTGTCATGAATTATAATAAAGGAGATAAAGATAAGCCGACTCGAGATAAAGGTTTGATAAATTACAAGTATAAAAATTCAATTGAACCTCAACCCTTTATTAATAATACACCAACATTGTTATTGGATCAGCTCAATATCGGGATGTACCGGAAAACCATGGAAGAAATTCCCAGGATAATTGATGTTACCGAACCCCTTGTAAAAATGTTTGGGTACGCTGATAAGGCAGAAATGATGAAAGTTCCCGTACAAGACTTTTACGCTGAACCTAAAGTGATGGAGACTTTTGTTCAGAATTTGTATCAGAAAGGTTATACTAAAAAGCAAGAAATTTTATTAAAAAAGAAAAATGGAAAAACATTTCCTGCCCTCGTTTCGGCTTACATTGTAAAGGATCAAAACAATGAAGATAAGTATATTGATGGTATTGTAGAAGATATTACTGAGAAAAAAAATATATATAAAGCCCTGGAGGAAAGAGAAGCATTATATAAAGATTTGTATGACAATGTTCCCGACATGTTTTTTTCCGTGAAACCGGATGGCCAAATTATTTCCGTCAATAAAACGGGTGCCGAAACACTGGGTTATAAAAAAAGTGAATTGATTGGCAAGCCTGTATGGATAGTGGTTTATCCGGAGGACTTACCTTCGGTTAAAAACAAAATTAAACAGATTTTAAAAAAGAAGCAGATTTTTGGAGAGCTTCAATTCAGGAAAATCACTAAAGATGGCCAGGTAGTCTGGGTGAATGAGCGGACACAATTACTCTTCGACGATAAGAATAATGTGAAGGAATTGAGGATCATATGCCGTGATGTGTCCCAAAGATTAAAAATGGAAGAAGCACTTAAATTTGAAGAAGAGCGGTTCAGATCCATCACCAATAACCTAAATGTAGGGATTTACCGAAGCACAGCAGATGAAAAAGGCAAGTTTATAGAAATAAATTCGGCCTTCCGGAAAATTTTTGGTTATCATGATAAAGAAGAACTTTTTTCTATTCGTGTATCTGATCTTTATGTTCACAAACAGGACAGAAAAAAACTTTTTAAAGATATTCAGGACCAGGGATTTATCAAGAATCGGGAAGTTGTATTAAAGAAAAAAAGCGGAGAAACTTTTATTGCCTCATTATCATCGGTAATTATCAATGACAATAATGGAAAGCCTTTATATTACGATGGTATTGTTGAAGATATCACCGAACTGAAAAACATCCAAAATAAAATCCGTGAATCGGAATATAAATACAGGACATTGATCGAAGCGTTGCCGGATATCGTATACATTACCGATTATAATCGAAATTTGTTGTTTGCCAATCCTGCACTTAAATATCAAACAGGGTATGCAGTGAAAGATTTTAGGGAATCATTAAATGATAAATCATATATTCATCCGGAGGATACCCAATTTATTTCGGCAATAATCAATGGTTTTATCGAAAGCAATAAAAAGTATTCCGAAGTTTATGAAAATCGTATTATTGATAAATCCGGAAAGGTTCACACCTATTCAACAGTTATTTCAAAAACTATTTTTGAAGGGAAAAAAGCCTTGCAATTTATTTCCCGCGATATTACAAAACAAAAACAAACCCTTGATGACTTAAATAAAAGAGACGAGCAATATAAAACGCTTTTTAACTTTTCTCCCAGCGGGATTTTAATAGAAGATGAAAAAGGAGTGATCATTGATGTCAATCCTGCATTTTGCCACATGATGGGCTACACACGCAGTGAATTGGTTGGACAGAAAGTACATCTGCTTGCCCATCCCGATGCCGTTGAAAATGTCGATAAAAATATTAAAACCTTGTTGTCAGGCAAAAATCTAAAACATGTTGAAAAAAGTATCAAAAAGGACGGCTCAATCTCATTTATGGAATTGAATGAAAGGATGATGCGGCTTCCGGATGGCCGGAAAGGAGTGGTATGTATGGTGGAGGACATAACACAACGGAAACTTGCTGAAGAAACCATTAAAAACTCCGAAGAAAGCTACCGGGGATTATTCGACAGTACAACAGATGCTATTTATATTCAGGACAAGGAAGGTATTTTTATGGATGTAAACAAGGGTGCGGAAAAAATGTACGGTTATCCAAGGGAATATTTCCTGGGCAAAACTCCTGATTTCCTGTCGGCTCCGGGTAAAAATGATAATAAAAAAACAGCCAGGTTCATTGAGAATGCATTTAAAGGTAAACCCCAACGATTTGAATTTTGGGGTATGGATAGTAAAGGTCGTACTTTCCCTAAAGAAGTCAGCCTCAACAGGGGCCGTTATTTTGGAAAGGAGGTGGTCATTGCCTTTGCACAGGATATAACGGAAAGGCAGAAAGCCGAAGAAGAAATCAGGAAATTATCACGATCGGTCGAACAAACTCCGGCCATGGTCATCATCACCGACCTGGATGGTAAGATTGAGTATGTAAATCCGAAATTCACGGAAACTACAGGCTATTCTCTTTCGGAAATCAAAGGCAGGAATCCGAAAATACTGAAATCGGGAAGCACACCTTTGGAAACTTACAATAATTTATGGAAAACCATAAAAGCAGGTAAAGATTGGTCGGGTCAATTTTTGAACAGGAAGAAAAATGGCGAGTTGTATTGGGAATCGGCCAATATTTTTCCCCTGAAGGATGAAAAGGGAGTGATCACCCATTTCATTGGGATGAAGGAGGATATCACCGAAAGAAAACGGATGGAAGAAGATTTGATTACGGCCAAGGAAAAAGCGGAAGAATCGGATAAACTTAAGTCGGCATTTTTAGCAAATATGTCACATGAAATCAGGACTCCCATGAACTCGATCATCGGCTTTTCTCAACTGCTGTCAGAACCGGGCCTGGATGAAGAAGAGAAAACCCAGTATATTGAATTGATTCAAAATAGCGGTAATGATTTGTTGAACCTAATTGACGATATCATCGACATTTCGAAGATAGAAGCAGGCCAGATGAAGGTCTTTAAATCCCAGTATTTTTTAGATAGTGTCATGAAAGAAATGTATATTTCTTTTTCGGAATTGATCAAAACCAAAGAGGATAAGTTGCAAATTACCTTGAGGTATTCGCCTCCGGAAGATGCCGAAAAGGTTATTTTATATTCCGATATTGACCGGTTTAAGCAAATTATCAGAAACCTGCTGAACAATGCCCTCAAGTTTACCGATTTTGGTCTGGTAGACTTTGGTTTTAAGGTGGTTAATAAATCGAAGGAACCACACATTGAATTTTTTGTTCGCGATACAGGCATCGGAATACCTAAAGATAAAACATCGATTATCTTCGAGAGTTTCCGGCAGGCCAATTTCTCAGATACAAAAATTTATGGAGGTACCGGCTTGGGACTGACCATTACAAAAAAGATGGTGGAGATTCTGGGCGGTGAAATTTGGGTCAAATCAACCGAGGGACAGGGATCAACATTTTATTTTACTTTGCCTTACATTCCAGGTAAAACTGCCGTACATAGCAAACAAATGACAGAAAAACCGCAGTCACCGCAATTCAACTGGAAGGATAAAAAAATTCTGATTGTTGAGGATAATGATTTGAGTTATTTATATTTCAGCAGGATTTTGGCCAAAACCGGGGCAAAAATCACCAGGGCAAAAGATGGACGTGAAGGGTTAAATTATTTTAAAGCCGATGATTTTAATTTGGTATTAATGGATATACAGTTACCTGAGATGGATGGTTATACGACAACAAAAGAGATTAAGAAAATTTCTCCTGATATCCCGGTAATTGCCCAAACAGCCTTTGCAATGGTTGGTGAAAAGGAACGATGTCTGCAGGTTGGTTGCGATGCCTATATTTCCAAACCAATTAAGATCAATGATTTTTTTGAGGTGGTTGGGAAATTTATCAAATAACATTGTTTTTAATCCATTTAATGTCTCTGTAATCATTTATTTTCAAAGGGTTCAACATGCAACCATTCACTTATGGCAAATGTCTTTTCCAAAATCCCGATGAGGGATTTTAAAATATAAGATAAAATCAGATAGTTGAGTTATCCATTTTTATAATCCATACTTAAATGAAAAAATCTATTCTCTTTTTTTTATCATTGATCTTGATGAGCTATTTTTCAATTTCCCAGGGCTGGCGAGCCGGGGAGAAGCAGGTGAGGATTATGCTGGAAAATCCGGAGCAAGTTCAGCAGTTCCAGTTGTTGCATA
>JAFGBL010000133.1 GCA_016933115.1 Bacteroidales bacterium
ATCGGGGAATAAGATGATTCCTGCCAAGTCAACAGTAGAATCAGGATGTGGAAACCAGTGTTTTTCTCTATTTATTTCTAAGATTAATTCAGTTCCTAAATAATCCAAAATTGAAGTATTCTCAAACCAAGAAAACCTTACCATAAGAGTGTTAGGTTTCCAATTTTCTCTTGAATTATAAAAAACATGTTTGGCTGTAATTAAACATGGGAGTATTATTGAATCGTATTTAACATAGAAGCAAACACCGGTTCCTATTAAATTAAAAGCATCTTTTACAACAACCGTATCGTTTTCTTTTATCTCAGCTTTTACAATTTCTCCTATTGCAACAACTGTCTCTTGATAATATGTCAGCCAATCAGCTTGAGAATGGCCATCGAGTACAAAATAAATTAAAACAATAGCTATGAATAGATTTTTCATTAAAATATTATTTTATTAGGTTAATCTATTTGGCTTCGGGTCTCCTCCACAGGTTCTTACATATGCAATGATAGGGAATATTTTTGGGATTTCAATGGGAGTAGAAAAAAAGTTTAAAAGATTAGTTACAGATTCTGTGTTTTGTGCCAGACTGTCGGCATACAGGTTCTTAGTTCAACATTCTGTGTTCTTGGTTTAAGTTCATTGTTCTTAGTTGATTGTTCTTTGTTCTTTGTACTTTTTACTTTTTTCTTGTTTCTTCTTCCTTCTTCCCCAGGGATAGTCTGAGAACTTTGTCATAGTGCCTATATTTTTATATCTTTGCCCGAGATATAACGGACTTAGTCCTTGCGATAAAAAATTCAATTCCAGAGACGTGGTTTTTATATCCTGAATGGATTATCCTGAAAAGTAGCCTGGCCACTTTAAGATTGTAAAGGTTTTATTCAGCTTTATAAATTGGGGAATATTTCCATCCTTACGATTACATTTTAGATAACAATTCAATATGAAAATTCTATTGATTTCTCCGGCTACCGATACTGAGAAAAGAACCAACAAAGGGTTGATGATGCCCCAGCTTTCACTCTACATCCTCGAAGGGTTAACTCCGCCGGAACATGAAGTAAAAATTATCGAAGAAGAGATCACCGATATTGATTTGGACGAACCCTGCGACCTGATCGGAATCAGTTGTATGACGGCCAATGCTCCCCATGCCTATGAATTGTGCAGTGAATTCAGGAAAAGGGGAAAGACGGTTGTCCTGGGCGGCGTCCATCCGACCATCCTGCCCGATGAAGCATTGGAACATGCCGATAGCGTTGTAATAGGTGAAGCCGAGGGGGTGTGGGAAAATTTACTCCTCGATTTTCAAAACGGAGGACTGCAAAAAAAATATCACAATCCTTTACCCGACCTTGGAAAATATGTCCCTAAGGACTTTAAAAAGATACTAAAAAAGAGATTGTTCAACCTGATACCCATTATGACTTCGCGGGGATGCCCCTACAATTGCGATTTTTGTTGTGTGACCAACCTGTTTGGCAAGAAGATTAGACATGTGCCGGTGGAAAATGTAGTGCGCGACATACAGGAATCGGGGGCAAGGAATTTTATGTTTTTGGATGATAATATCATCGGCCATCCGAAATATGCCAAAGCCTTATTCAGGGCGCTAAAACCCCTGAACATAAGATGGGTGGGCCAGGCTTCAATTTCATTACTGGTGAATGACGATGAATTGATTCAGTTGGCTGCCGACAGCGGGTGTAAAGCGCTTTTTATGGGCATTGAGAGTGTGTCGGAGGAGCAGATGAAAACCATGCGTAAGGCTATCAAGGAAATCGATCACCTGGAAAGCGCTATCAGAAAGATCAAAAAAATGGGTATCCTGATCCATGCCTCCATGGTTTTTGGATTCGATAATGACCGGCAGGAAACGTTTAAGGAAGCGGTGCGGTTCCTGATTAAAAACAAAGTGAGTACGGTATCTTTCAATGTATTGACACCATACCCGGGAACCAAAGTCTACGATGAGATGAAAGCCTGTAACAGGCTCACAACAGACAACTGGCGCTACTACGATCACAATACGGTTGTATTCAGGCCACAGCATATGTCTCCATTAGAACTTCAGATTTGCAAGGTAAAGGCCCGGAAAGAATTCTATAAATTAAGGTCGGTTCTGAAAAGGCTGACAGGTAACCTTTACAGCCCGCTGATCTATATTGCAACGAACTTTGGCCACATGAAGCAAGTGCGGGTAGAGGCGCGAAGGATTGAAAAGCTCAAAACCGAGTTGTTTTAGTATACCATTAAAATTTTGTAACTCGAAGTTTTTCTTTGAAAGTTCTGGGTTTTGAGTTCTGATTCCCAGGTTGTTGGTTCCTGGTAACTTTTTACTTTTTTCCGATAGCAATCGGGATTGATTCTTCCTATTCCGGTTTTTTCCCTGTCAGCCTCGGGATCAACATGGGAACCTCGTTTTTATACCTGAGATATTCTTCACCGAAATAATCGGTCAGAATTTTTTCTTCATACCTTGAAATAAAATAGTAAAAAACAACGATGACCAGCCAAAAAGCTGCCGAAGCCAACGACAGGGTATAAAGGATCAGTCCCAGGTAAAGCAGGATGGATCCCACGTAAACGGGATGCCGCACCATAGAAAATACGCCTTTCCGGATGACCTCCGGCTTTTCTCTTTTTTGGCCGAAAACGATCCTCAGCCCTGACCTGGCAAGTTGCCAGGAGAAAAAGAGTACGAGGGTTCCAGCCAATAATAATATAAATGTGGGAATATACTCCGCCAGAAAGGTGGTGTAATGCAAGATAAAGGAGTCTGTGATCCAGATGGTCAGGAAAATAAAAAATAAAAAAATCTGGCCGGCATCGCCCCATTTGTACTCACCGATGAGATCGGTGCGGCCGGCGTGCCTCTTTACATCGGTTGCCGTGATTGTTTTCATAATTAAAATTTATTCGTAATAATTTACTGACGAAAACCATCACCAATTATTTCATCAATGGAGGCAACTTTTTTCCGGATCGTGCTGCAGGTTGCCTTCAATGAACTGTTTTACCGCATTTTCTGCGTTTTCGGTCCAGGTAACAAACACCTGTTTGCCTGCCGATTCGAAATCGTCCAGCAAGCGTCGGCCCATGCCGCGGGAGATCACCACTTCGCATTCCTGCAAAGCGTCCAGGATGTTACTGTGTGAGTGTTGGTGCTGGTGGCCATGGCCATGATCGTGGTCATGATGATGGCCCTGTGCATGTCCGGTAAAGTTGTTTTCAATGTAGGATCTGTCAGAGATCTCGTTATTGGTTACCGTAAAAATCAGAAGGCCTCTTGTGCGGCCGAAATGCTGGGCAATGTTCACCCCGTCGTCCGATGCAACTGCTATTTTCATATCTTGTTTTATTGTTTTTCTGAAACGCAATATTAAATAAAATCTGAAATATGGATTACAATTAATTGGGTTGGATGTAAAATGTTCGATGTTCGAAGTTCGAAGTTCGAAGTTCGAAGTTTGAAGTTTGAAGTTTGAAGTTTGAAGCCCGCCTGCAGGACGGGCAGGTTCGAAGTTTGTCCTTTTATGATTTGGTTATGTGGGATAGAAAATTGAAAATTCAAAAAAAATTAAAGTAATCATAACATTTCCTTCATTTTCAGTTCCGATTTAAATTGTTATATCACCGGCTGAATCAAAGGCTTTTGTATGGTTAAAAATCCAAAAAGGAAATACGGAACTTTTCAACAGGAATTGCTTGATGAATTAAATACTTTTATAAAATTACAGGAGCAAAAATTTCCTCAAAATGAGTTGTTAAAAACCGATCTTCACTGTCATGATCATAACAGTGATGTTCCTGATGAGTTGCTGGGCCGGATACTGAACGTTCCCGAAACATGGCTGGAAACTAAAAAACTGGTAAAGACCCTCCAGGACAATGGATGTGACGTGATCACCGTCACCAACCACAACAATGCCCGTTCGTGTTATGAATTGCAACAAAAAGGCATGGATGTGCTGACAGGTGCCGAGTTCAGTTGTACCGTCCCTGATTTTGATATTGGAATTCATGTTTTGACTTATGGCTTCAATGAAGAACAAGAAAAGACATTGAACAAAACGAGGAAAAATCTTTATGCTTTCATGGAGTACGCGAGGGATCAAAACATTCCAACCATATGGGCCCATCCGCTTTATTATTATAGCCGCAACGGCACTCCGCCCATCGATTTTTTCAATAAAATGGCTTTGGTTTTCGAACGTTTCGAAGTGCTGAACGGGCAGCGTGATACCTGGCAGAGCCTGCTGGTAAGAACCTGGATCGAAAAATTGAATCCTAACACCATCGACCAACATGCAGAATTTTTCGGAGTTGATCCGGCAAACTATTGCAAAGATCCTTACTTAAAGTATTTTTCCGGCGGTTCTGACAGCCATATGGGAATATTTGCAGGACTCACCGGTACCTGGCTTCATATTCCTGAACTGGAAAAAAGGAGTAAAAGCGAAAAGCTCTCGGAACTGGCACTGGAAGCGATCAGGAATGGGAAAATGGCACCTTTCGGATCGCACCAGAACAGTGAAAAGCTGACCATTGCCTTCCTGGATTATGTATTCCAGATTGCCCTGTACCGGAAAGACCCCGGATTGATCAGGATTTTACTGCACAAAGGGACTGTGCGGGATAAGCTTGCGGCTCTTGGGATATCCAACGCTTTTGCTGAATTGCGACGCCATAAGGTTACCATGGATTTTATCGAACTTTTCCACAACTGTTTCATGGGGAAAACACCGTCCATTACCCGCAGGTGGTTTGTTCCCAAAGTCTACAAGCCGATTTTTGATGATGCGCTCAAAATTGCCCAAAAGAGTAACCAACGTGCTGAAAATTTAGTGGAAATATACAACCATTACGTATCGTCCATGAGCCGGAAATTGAATTCGATTCTTTATTCAAGGTTGACGGCAAAAATTGAAAACCTGAGCCTGGAAGGCAGATTCAGGGATCTGACCCTCAATAATCTGATCGAAAGGTTTGAACTGCCAAGCGAAATAAGAACCTACCTGGATAAAGGTCAAAACGGTGTGACCGGAGTTTCGGGTGGCGGGTACCAGGCTCCCGATGTCCGTGGTTTTCTTGATGGGCTGTCGTTTCCCCTGCTAGCCTCATCACTGATACTGGCAGCCAATTTCACCAGTGCACGGGTGCTTTACAACAACCGTCCGCTGTTGAAGGAGTTTTCCGAAAAGCTTAATAAATACAGGCATCCCAACAGGATGCTGTGGCTTACTGATACCTTTGAGGATAACAACGGAGTTTCCATGGTGCTGAAATTGATGCTTGGAGAAATTAAAAAACAAAATCTACCAATTGATCTGCTGGTTTGCAGTAATTCCATCGAACCCGACGACCACCTGATCGTGATGAAACCCCTGGCCGAATATTACCTGCCTTTTTACCAGCAGCAACCCTTCCGCATACCCGATTTCCTGGAAATTCACAAGTTGTTCCTGGAGGGCGAGTATGACCGCCTCATTTGCTCTACGGAAGGGCCGATGGGATTGGCAGCGATTTACCTTAAAAACGCCTATTCGGTTGATGCTTATTTTTATGTACACACTGACTGGATCATGTTTGCTAAAAAAGTGCTGGCGATGGATCCGGATAATATCAGCCGGTTCAGGAGGTTGTTGAGGTCGTATTACCACAATTTCGACGGACTTTTCGTTTTGAACACCGACCATCAAAAATGGCTGACCGGTAAACATATGGGGTTCGAAAAAGAGCGCGTGTTTTTGACTTCGCACTGGGCAGAGGATATTTTTTACCGGCGGCGGACTACCAAAACCGAGGCATTCGACCTGGATGTCCAAAGTAAAGTCTTGCTCTTCGCCGGCAGGATCAGCCGCGAAAAGGGTGTGATGGAATTGCCAGAAATATATAAAAAGGTCAAAGAAACATTACCTGAAGTTCGAATGGTAATTGCGGGTACCGGTCCAGCTGAAAAAGAGCTCAAAAAGGCCCTGCCTGATGCTCTATTCCTGGGATGGGTGAACCATGAGGAACTTCCCAATATTTATTCTGCCGCCGATTTATTGATTTTACCTTCAAAATTCGATACATTCAGCTGTGTGGTACTTGAATCGTTCAGTTGCGGATTGCCGGTCGTCGCCTATAAGTCAAAAGGCCCGAAAGATATTATTCAGAACGGAATAAACGGTTATGTGGTTACCAGCAGGGAAGAAATGATCAAATCGACCATTGCCTATTTCAGGTATGGCGAATTGCAGAAATCCTTCAAGGAGGCTGCCGAAAAGAGGTCGAAATTTTACACCAAAAAAAGTATTGTCGACCAGTTCTTGTATGATACTGGAATGCACAATTGTTAAGACAATCAATGGGAAACAAGGAAACAAAGGATTGGCTGTGGTGGAAACACGGGGTGATCTATCATATTTTTCCGCTCAGTTTTTACGATTCGGATGGTGATGGCTTTGGGGATCTTCAAGGGATCGTTCAAAAACTGGATTATTTAAGTGAGTTGGGGATCGATGCCATTTGGTTATCACCGGTTTATCAATCCCCAATGATCGATTTCGGTTACGATGTTTCCGATTACCGCAAAATAGATCCTGTTTTCGGCAACATGGACGATTTCAGGCATTTGCTTCAGGAATGCCATAACCGTGGAATCCGGTTGATCATGGACATGGTGATGAACCACACTTCTGACCAACATCCCTGGTTTGTCGATTCAAAATCCTCAAAGGACAATCCTAAACGGGAGTGGTACATTTGGAAAGAGCCCCGCAAGGGGAGGAGGCCGAATAACTGGAAATCGGCTTATGGAGGAAGTGCCTGGGAATTGGAAAAAACAACCGGACAATACTATTTGCACACATTTTTTAAAGAACAACCCGACCTGAACTGGAGAAATAAGGAATTGCGCAAAGCATTCATGGAGGAGTTCAAATTCTGGCTAGACATGGGTGTGGACGGATTCCGGCTGGACGTGATCAACATGATCGTGAAGGATAAAAAGTTCAGGAATAATCCGGGATTACTGATGGGTTTGCTGGGCCGTTGGAAATGGCATACCCGTAACCAGCCCAAATCCTACAAAATCGTAAGGCAGCTCCGAAAAATGATGGATCAGTATGAAGAAAGAATGATGGTGGGCGAAGTCTATACTTTACCTCCTGGTGATTCGGAATTGGCCGGAAGTTATTTGGAAGATGGGACCAGTGCCATTCATCTGGCCTTTGATTTTTCTTTGATGTTTAAACCCTGGAGTGCCCACAAGTATTACCGGGCAATTGAAAAATGGTATGCAAGCATCCCGATGAAGGGCTGGCCATGCCATGTATTTTCCAATCATGACCTGAGGCGACTGATCAGCAGGCTGGGCTCAGGAGAGAACAGATATCATAGGGCCCGGGTGGCAGCCATGCTTTTGCTCACCTTGAAGGGAACGCCATTTATTTATTATGGTGAAGAAATCGGTATGCAAAATACACCCATTAAATACCAACAAATTAAAGACCGCCTGGGGAAAAAATTCTGGCCGGTTTACAAAGGACGCGACAAAGCCCGGACACCGATGCAATGGGATGCCGGTGAATTTGCCGGATTTAGCCGGGTCGTGCCCTGGCTGCCTGTAAATCCTGATCGAGGTAAAATCAATGTAGCGGATCAAAAAAATAATCGCGACTCCTTGTACAAATTCTATCAGACTTTATTGCAACTTAGAAAGCGATACGAAGCCCTGCATTCAGGTAATTGGGTGCCTTTGGTCAGGGGCGAAAAGGGGGCCATTGTATACTTAAGAATTGCCCATAATCAAAAGCTTATTGTCTTGCTCAATTTTTTATCCCGTAAAAACTATGTTTCAATTGAAGGCGGGTTTATTTCCAAAGTTTTATTATCGACCCACCGCTTTAATAATGAACACATCGAAGCGACCGACCTGCAATTAAAACCTTTTGAAGCTACCTTACTTGAAGATATGCATGATCAGAAAGTGTAAATTTAAGAAAGAACAAGCTTATTTTATCTTGTTTGTTAATTATCGCAAACCAGGATCAATTTGAGTTTGCTATCGATCTGATCAACGATATTAAAAAAATAAACACTCGTTCCGTGAAGGTAAACCGAAATCTTTGTGTCATTCGTTTTGAATTCGGTAAAACCTGCATTTACTATTTGATCACGTGAGTAAATATTACCTTGTACAAGCATGTTACCAATGAATGTAGTAAATTTTTCAGGAACAAAATTATGTTATGGGAACCGGGATGAGGTTATATTAAATTTAAGTTTTTTTTAAATTTGAACTTGGTGTATTGTTCTTTTACAAAGAACAAATCAGGACAAAATAGGTCATTCAGTTTTCAGTGCTTTCCGAACCAAACTCCTTACAAGATAAAGAAGAATAATAGCTGACAACAATCCGGTTACAATATAGATTCCCAGATTTTGATATCTGTGCAACATTTGGTTAATGATTTCACCCAGGTAATAGCCTAGAAAACTGAAGATGGTTGTCCAAACAATAATAGCAAAAAAGCTGTAGAACATGAATTTTTTGATCGAAACATGGCTCATTCCCAGCAACAGCAGGGTCAGGATGCGGAAGCCATATAGAAACCGGTAAAAGGCCAAAATCAGAACAGGGTTCTTTCTCATCCACAATCTCGGTTTATCGGTATGACCTTGCAGTTTGGGAAACCATTTGAATACTTTGCTTCCCAGCAACCTTCCCATGAAGAAAAATGACCAGTCGGTTGTCAATGTGCCAATAAAAGCAGTGAGGGCCACCAGTCTTATGTCGAGCAATCCCCTGTACGCACCCAGGGAAGCGGCCAGTAAGGCCAGCTCGCCTTCGAGAAGGATTCCGAAATAGACCAGGAAATAGGCATAAGCAAATTGCATCGATAAATTTTTGTAAAATTATTCTCTGAAAATCAACTGAAGGTTAAATAAAGTTTAAATTGCTTTAAACTATTACATGTTATGGTTTGAAACGGAATAAGGAATAAAAAGTTTTGACTGTTGTAAATTTTTAACATTTTTTATTTACGAGAAATATATTTAGATTCGATGTATTCGAAAGCATCCATATTGATGATTTTGGATTCAGGGAACAATTGCATTAGCCTCAGTATTTTATCGGTACTTTCATCTTCCCTGATCACAATTTCTGAAACTTTGTTCTTTAGCTTAAGGAAATAATACAGATTATCCAGGTCGCTGGGCGGGAAACCATAGCCGATAAATACGATTTCTTCGCAGGCTTCCAGGTAGCGGTGGGCAATGTTCCAGAGCACATTATACAATGAACCTTCAAAAAATTGTGTTTTTGAGAACGCCATGGGTATATAAACCGGTATGTCCTTATAATGGATGAGGTTTTTGGACGGATCGCGGTCATCCACCTGGTAGACATGGCTCAGGTCCACCCGTTTGGTGCCGGGTGCTGTAAACCAGTTGAGCGAACCATGGAGCTTGATGTAACCGATATTGCGGTGGTCCCTTCTGTCCGGTTCAGGTTCATAGTCGCTCAGATAACGGTTCAGCCGAATAATATAGTCCACCGAGCAATTGCCGGAATTGGCATCGCCCAAAAGGCGTTCCAGGAGAAGGTCATAGTTGAAGGTAAGGATAAGCGAAGGCCTTACCGGGAATTTATCATTGGTACTGTAGCTGCAACTTTCGAAAAAGTGAAGGAGTTCCTTCTCCTTTTCACGGTCGATAGTTGGGGTGTGCGATTCAATGCGGTCGAATATCCATCGTAGCAGCTGGTGCTTCAGGATGTCGTAATAGATTTTTTCCTCGTTGTTGTAATAGAGGCTTTTTAGCAGGATGATCGAGGAGATATTTTCAATAGTGCAAACCGAATCATGAATTCCTGAAACTTGTTTGATCTCCTCCACAAAGCTGGCCAGCTCATCATAATTTTTTGAATTTTTAATATTTAAAAGGGATTCGGATAAATCTTTCATAGTCGGCATGGTGGAAGAAACCGATTTGGAAAATCCCGATCCGAGGATAAACACTTTACGATAGGAGATCTGATTCATGATCCTACTGAAATTAAATTTCCCTAAAATTAAGAAACCTGTTTTGAAAAATAACCTGTTTTGTAATAATTATTATTTAAACAAACGGTATTCTTCAATCATTGTTTTGTAATTTTATACACAAATTCAGAAATTCCAGGATTTACCAGGTCGGGTTCATGTATTCGGAAAAGGACATTATTGAGTTCCAGAAAATACTTCAAAAAAATTCCAGCATCCAAACAAAGGAATGGTGGGAAAAATATTTGAAACATATAATTTCTTTTCGCGGCATCGGCATCCCGGAGATCAGGAAATTACTTAAAACATGGTACACCAAGCACAAGTTTCAGGAAGAAGATACGGAGGATCAAATCAACCTGGCCAAGGAATTTTTCGCCAGCCCAATTGCTGAAGATAAGTTGACCGGTATCCTGATATTGCAGGAATTTTTACTGGATAAAATCACTTGTGAAAAAATGGTTTGCAGCGTAGAAGACATATTCAACCGCAATTACATCAATGATTGGAATACTTGCGACTGGCTGAGCGTAAAGGTACTGACCCCGGTGATTGAATACGGTCGGCTTGTTTGCGTGCAGCAAATATCCAACTGGAAAAGCAGTCGTCGATTGTGGAAAGCAAGGGCTTCTGCTGTTGCTTTTGCACAAGCAAAAAACAAACTGCAATACATTGATTTCATTGATGAAATTTGCAGCACATTAATCATACGCGAAGAACGTTTTGCCAAAACGGCCGTAGCCTGGGTTTTAAGGGAAACTGCCATTTCAAATCCTGAATACACCCTTCATTTTGTTGGCCGGTACAATATATTTTTTACCAAAGAGACGATTTACAATGCATTGAAATATTTTGGCCCCGAAATCAGACAGGAATATTTGAAACGGTTAAAAATTGCCCTGTAAAATTATTGCGGTAGCCGCCAAAAATTTTAAGTTTTTTGATAGGTACATTCGGTTAAATTCAACAACTTGCCTTCAGGATTGTTTAATGAAACGGTTGAAGACAAAAGCCAATTTTAATAAATTAAAATCACAATCAAAAAAAATTTCTTAAATTTGATACCATGAACCTAAAATTCAAAAACATCGTTTTGTTTGTCAAGGATATCGATATGTCAAGGAAATTTTACACCGATATTCTGGAGCAGAAGATTGAAAACCAGTTTGGAAGGATCATTTATTTTAAAAGCGGAATTTCGATATGGGAGCTTTCGGAAAACCTGCCGATTGTGCAGGAACTGGGCGGACGACTTAAGAAGACTGTGACGAACCAGGTTGAATTGTATTTCGAATCGGACAATCTGGATAAGGTTCTATTCAGGATGAGGGAGCACGTTGTCAGATTGTTGCATGAGGTTCGTGAAGAACCCTGGGGCCAGCGGACCATCAGGTTTTATGACCCGGACGATCACCTGATCGAAGTGGGAGAAACTCTAAAAACTTTTATTACTCGTTATCACAAACAAGGCTATATCCCGGAACAGATCGCTGAAAAAACTTCAGTCGACATCGAACTGATCAAGAAGATTATCAGGATAAAATAAAATAAAATGTCTTCAACCCAAAAAAGAGTTTGCCCCGAATGTGGTTATGAGATCATTGGGCGCATCGATAAAAGGTTTTGTTCCGACCAATGCCGCAATACTTTCAACAACCGCTTAAAGCAGGATGTGAATAATTATATGCGCAATGTGAACAATATCCTACGTAAAAACAGGCGCATCCTGGCGGAACTGAATCCGAAGGGAAAGTCAAAAGCACACCGCAATAAAATGCAGGACAAAGGTTTCAACTTCGATTACTACACAAATACCTACACCACCAAAACCGGAAATATTTATTATTTCTGTTACGAGTACGGGTATCTGCCAATTGAGGAAGAATTTTTTGCCCTGGTTATCAAACAGGATTATGTGGATAATTAGCTGGGATTAAACCTGGAAGTTCAGTATTCCGAGTTCAGCGTTCAGAGGACAGGTTGCTTTTGCCTGCATCTTGATAGTATTTTATACCCTGTCCGTGCAGCCAGTTTCTGATCATTTTTCTGCCTTCAGCTGTCATGATCGATTCGGGGTGGAATTGAAATCCTTTAAGGTCATATTTTTTATGCGAAAGGGCCATGATCACACCATCTTTTGCCACAGCCGTCACCTGAAGCTCAGAGGGGAAAGTTTTGGGATTAAGCGCCCATGAATGGTACAGACCGGCATCAAAATCATTCGATACACCTTGAAATATATAATCTTGTTGAATGATTTGGGTTTGCTTGGCGATCCCATGAAACACCCTTCCCAAATGATGCAATGTTCCGCCGAAAGCAAGGGCAATAGCCTCATGTCCCATACAAATGCCAAGAATTGATTTCTCCGCACCAAACTTTTGAACCCAGGTCATTAAATTCGGAAAATCCCCAGGCAGCCCTGGCCCGGGAGAGATCATGATCTTATGGTAGCCGGTAAAAGTTTCATCAGAAACCTCACCGTAGGGAATTACTTCAACCGGAGCCGATCCTTCTTCCTCAATTAGTTGCACCAGGTTGTAGGTGAAGGAATCGTTGTTATCAATCATTATTATGGGTTGTTTATGATCCATATCTTTATATAAATTTGCCGGATAATGAACGCCTCCAAAGATATAATAAACCGGATGAACGAGCTGGGCAAAAATAGCAGTCCTTTCCTCTTTATCATTGACTTTAACGTGGATAAGCCACTTTTATTCGCCCCGGAAGAGTTGGAGAATAATAATATCTGGGTTCAAATGCCGGATTTTTCATCAGTCCCAGAATTTAAAACCGAAACAGGTAGTCAGGTGCATTTCGATATTTTTCCTGAAGAGTTTAAAAAATATCAACAAGCTTTTCACCTGGTTATGGATCACATCAACCGTGGCGATACTTATTTGGTGAACCTTACAGCCCAAACGCCGGTTGAATGTAATCTTACCTTACGTGAAATATTTACCCGGTCGAAAGCACCTTATAAATTGATTTTCGGGGATGAATTTTTGGTATTTTCACCGGAGCGGTTTGTAAAAATTCAGGGAAACACCATCTCTTCCTATCCGATGAAAGGAACCATCAGGGCACACAACCCCGGAGCCGGTAAAGAGTTGTTAAATGATGAAAAGGAGCTGGCCGAACACAACACCATAGTCGATTTGATCCGAAGCGACTTGAACAGGGTTTCAAAAAAAGTGAGAGTGAAACGATTCAGGTATCTGGAACAAATTGAAACGATCAAAGGCCCTATATTGCAAACGAGTTCTGAAATAACCGGTGAACTTGACCACAACTGGAGAAACAACATCGGTAGTATACTGTTTGAATTGTTGCCTGCCGGATCTATCAGTGGGGCGCCAAAACAAAAAACGGTCGAGATCATCCAAAATGTGGAAGGATTTAATCGGGGTTGGTTTACAGGGGTTTTCGGGTATTTCGATGGTATTAACCTGGACAGCGCCGTGATGATCAGGTTTATCGAAAACAATGACGGCCGGCTATGCTTTAAAAGCGGAGGTGGCATTACCAGCTTTAGTGAATGTGAAAAGGAGTACCGGGAATTGATTGATAAAGTATATGTGCCGATTGTTTGAAACCATAAAAGTTCAGGATAGAAAACTGCATAATATCGGTTATCACAATGAACGGTTCAACCGGTCACGGTTTGAAATATTCGGTTTAATGGACAATATAACACTTGAGGAGGCTATTGAAATTCCGGGAACGCTTGCTGAAGGGATTTATAAATGCCGCGTGATCTATTCTGATCAAATCGAGAAAATCGAATTTGAACCATATAGGCAACGAAAAATAAAATCCCTGAAGCTGGTTCAGGCAGATGCCATTGATTACACATACAAATACCTCGATCGATCCGAAATCAGCCGGCTGTTTGAAATGCGCAATGGGTGCGATGACATCCTGATCGTAAAAAACGGACTTATAACCGATACCTCTTTTGCCAACATTGTATTTTGGGATGGCCATCAATGGAAAACACCAACGAAACCATTGTTGAATGGGACAAAGAGGCAAAAACTGCTGCTGGAAGGTAAAATGACTGAAGCAGTGATCGGGCCTCAGGATATTTTCCGTTTTAAAAAAGCAGGGATCATCAACGCCATGCTTGATTTCACTGATGATTTCCCTGAAATTGAGATAAAAAATATTTATTAGATAAACTGCACCTTCCATAATTTTTTTCAGTAAAAGGAATAAATATGATCCAAAGAAAAATATGCTGAGGTTTTTTCTGTTAGCGGGATTGATCATTCTGATTTCAGGTATTCGGGCTCAAAACTTGAACGAATCTATCAACCTGAAAACCTATTCGGTAGAAGAAGGCCTCAGCCAATCAAGTGTTCAGGATATTGCTCAGGATGTTTTCGGGTATTTATGGATTTCCACAGGAGACGGATTGAATAGTTTTGATGGAAGGGCCTTTACCCGTTATTATTTTCATTCTTTAAAACCCGGATCAGAACAAAGCAATAGTTTTCGCAATGTGATCAGCGATAGTATAGGGAATTTATGGGTAGGAACCGATCGCGGATTACTTTACATCGAAAGAAGCATCGACACACTGGTGCAACCCTTCCTGGAAATTCCGGATTTACTCAACCGGTCGTGCCTGCCTTTATTCTTGTTTGAAGATTCGGTTGCTGTTTTGGTTTCAGGACTTGGGATTATTAACGTTAATTTATCCAATCACAAATTCAGAAGAATTCCGATGAAAGGTTTCATGACCGGACTTAGGCTAGCGGGTAAAACGAAAAAGGAAATCTGGTACGGATATTATCCCGCAACTCTTGTAAGAGTGAGGATTGGTGAAAATCAAAACCTGCAGGTCCAAAAGTATGAATTGGGCATTCATGATTTTGGGATTTACATTTCTGTGATTAAGCTTTCGGAAGATCGTTACCTGTTGACAACATCCAACGACCTTTTTTTATTTTCACCGCAGTCGCAGAAATTGGAACGGTTGAAAAATCAACTTGCAGATTTCCTGCCGGAAAATGTAAGGTTCAGATCGGCCATCAAGGATATGGAAGGGAAAATATGGCTTACCTCTCAGGATAAAGGTATCTTTATTATCAACAAGGATTTTTCTCTCAATCGCCGCATCCACGAAATATTTCATAAAAACAAGGCAGATGAGCTGTATGAAAATATAACATTGCTTTTTAAGGATATGGAAGGTAATATCTGGTTAGGTTCCGACGGTTCGGGACTTGCCTTATATGTATTGAAAAAGGAGGGATTCGGATTGGTAAGTGAGATTGAATTGGAACAAGGGGATAAAGTGACACCTTTTGTTCGATGTTTTTACCAGGATAAGGAGGATAATATATGGATCGGTACGTTTAACAATGGTCTGATCTGCTGGAACAGGGAATCGGATACCTTTCGGCAGATATTTCTGGGAAGGACCAATAATTACCCATCCTCCAATGACGTTTTTTGTATGGCCCCTATGAAAGATGACAGAATTCTGGTAGGATCCTTTACCGGTTTATGGCTTTTAAATCCCCAAAATTACCAGGTTGAAAAACTTCAGAAACTCCTTCCGGGCAGGTCCATTGTTAAAATAACAGATATCCTGGCTCACGGAAACGATCTGTTTACGATTCTTTTAAACAATAATATTTATCAAATCGTTTTTCAAAATGCGTCCTGGCAATTATCCGCTATGGATTTACCTGATAGTGTAATTTGTGATAAAATTGCCATTGGTCAATCGGGTTACATTTTTGCTTTTACAAGAAATGGTTTTTATAAATTAAAAAATGGATCCGGGATTTTTTTAAGCTATTCATACCAGGGCCAACAAGTTCGTTTTAAAGTAAATGCTGCTTATGAGTACAAGGATGGAACCCTTTGGCTGGCAACCGATTTTGGATTGGTCAATATGGATAAGGCCGGGGCCGTGATTTCCTTTTACGACGAAGAGGGGGGCCTCCCGAACCATTACCTGTATGGATTGATGCCGGACGAAAGTGGCCATTTTTGGTTGAGTAGTAACCGCGGATTATCCAGGTTTGAGTTGTCATCTAAACAGTTTACAAACTTCAGGTTGGAGGACGGATTGCAGTCCCTGGAGTTCAATTCGGGTGCGTTTTATAAAACTCAAAAGGGGGAAATATTTTTCGGGGGGATTAAAGGATTTAATTTTTTCTATCCCGATTCGGTAAATCAAAAAAAAGTAAACAACAGGGTGATGATCCGGTCGGTGAGGATAAATGATCAGCCCGCGATATTTGATACCTGTGCCATGGCCAAGCGTTTTCTCGATCTCGAATATGACCAGAATACACTGACGTTCGATTACACTTCACTTGGCTACCGGGAAATCGGCGAAACAGGCTATGAATACCTCCTTGAGGGGCATGATAAATCCTGGATCAAGGCAGGACCCAATGAACTGGTAAGATATTCAGGTCTGTCACCGGGTAGTTATACCTTCAAGGTTAGGGTTGCAAATAGAGTGGAGGACTCAAATCATCCGCCGGCAAATATGAATATCACAATCCGAAAAGCCTTTTGGATGACAAACTCCTTTATAACAGGGGTTATTGTGGTATTGATTTCATTGATCATATTCATAGTAAGGCACTTTGCTACAGTCAGGATGAAGAAAAAAATTGCACAACTGGAAAGGTTGGGGGAAATCAGTTTGATCAGAAGGCGAATCGCTGCCGATCTGCACGATGATGTGGGTTCGGGATTGAGTAAGCTGGCTATGATGAGCGATAAGGCCAGGTTTAAAGGAGATGATGGAAATGAAATCAACATATATCTTAAAAAAATTTCGGCAGAAGCCCGACAAATGATCGACCAGTTGAGGGTGATCGTTTGGGCCCTCAACCCGCAGGAGGACAAGCTGGAAAGTTTGATTTCCTACGTGCGTCATCGCATTAACGAATTTGTGGAGGAGTATCCTGTGCGTTACAGCATCACGATTCCTGATGAAATTCCTGACAAAAACATTACCCCTGAATTTAAAAGGAACGTATATTATGCAATCCGTGAGGCTGTTCATAATGCCGTTAAACATTCGGGAAGTGGGGAACTTATCGTTACAATTGATATAGAGGCAGGAACGATGACAATGTTCATAAGCGACATGGGTACCGGGTTTGACAGGGAAAAAACAGATAAATTCGGAAATGGGATCAAATTTATGGAAAAAAGGATCAATGAACTCGGTGGAAAATTTGAAATTGAAAGCAGTCGGGGGAGGGGAACGACGATAAAAATGGAAATTCCCGTTTGAAATTACTACTAAAGGCGTATAGACAAATACCAGGTATTGTGATTATTTTTGTATCCAATGGAAATTCAAGTTTTAATAGTGGAAGATGACCATGAGATCAGAGAATGGATGATCGGAGTTATTGCTGCTGCCCCGGGAATTGCATGTATCGGAGCCTATGCCTGCGCTGAATCCTGCATTAAAAATTATGATACCCTTGAACCTGACGTTGTGATCATGGATATCCACATGCCCGGCATGAATGGCATTGAATGTATTAAAAAGATAAAACCCATAAAACCGGCTGTACAATTCATCATGTTCACTGTTTTTGAGGACGATGATAAGGTCTTCGAATCACTATGTGCCGGAGCCAGCGGTTATATCCTGAAAAACACCACACCTGAGAAACTCGTTGAATCGATAAAAGACCTGCACAATGGCGGATCGCCCATGACATCCACCATTGCCCGAAAAGTGATACATTCGTTCCGACAACCTGCCAGCAGTTTATCGGAATACAACAAATTGTCCGTCCGTGAAAAGGAATTGCTGGAATTATTGGCAAAAGGTTATCGTTATAAAGAAATTGCGGAAAAACTGTTTATCAGCGTTGAAACCGTACGAACCCACATCCGGAATATTTATGAAAAACTACAGGTTCAATCACGTACCGAAGCATTGAATAAAATTTATCCCAGAGGATAACCTATCGTCCGAAATATATGAATTTACTACTTTTATGCGATTGCCCCTCAATTGTTCAGACTGTAATTTTGATCAATTTTAAAATCCCGAACAATGAAGACTTTTTTTTCTCTTTCAATTTTAGTCCTTTTTGGGACAATAGCAGGTTTCGGCCAGCGCATCTATTTTTGTGATAACTATACATCCTCAGGCGAGCCGATCGGCGCCAACACCAAGGTTTCCTGTCCGGCGGAAGGAGGATATATTTATTTTCTTTATCAAAATGGAGTGAATAACCTTACGAACGGTAACTATTATATCAATGTAGATAAACTCACAGGTGACAACTATGTGCCATTTGACGTAAAAACAGTTGTGTCCGATCCGTTGAAAAACTGGTTTGTTCATGATTATAAATTCATGACTGCGGGCGATTACCGGATTACTGTAAAAAATTCTGCACTTCAGGAGATGGCTAAGGATTATCTTTCCCTTGTGCCATCCGAATCTCAAAGTTCTTCATCAACATCATCATATAATTTTGACGACCCGGCAAGTACATTTTACTACACCTATTCCAAAGTGGAAGCTTCCACTTCTGTGAATTCCATCACGGGAGAAATACCAGCAGCATATACTACTTTTAACATTGATGCAAGTCTGGGAGGACGCATTTATTTCAAGGTTTCAAATGAAGGAAAAGCTATTGGAACGGATAAATTTATTGTTTACATTGATAAAATGGATGAAGCGGGAGAATACAAGACTCATGATACGAAAACATACGATCTGACGAATAAAAATGCGACCTGGGCGCAGTTTTACTACGATTTTTATTCCAGCGGAGAATACAGTATTACGGTGTATTCTACCTCCATGGTTTTCATCAATACGGTGAAGATTACGCTCAATTACAAGCAATAAAGAACTAGGAAAGGAAAAAACAAGTAATAAACTGGGAAAGGAGTTGGATTCAACTCCTTTTATATTTTTGAATCCCAGCGTTACACCCACGTCATATTCAAGCCGGTTTAGCAACCAGAATTGTAGGCTGAAATATGTTGCACCTGCGGCGCAAAGGCCTAAAAACAATTTCAACATTTCTACCGGCATCCGGCCCCTCCGGGGCCAGGATACAGTATATTATGCGGACTCAAAATATTCTTTGAATGGAACCACTTAAGGCTCCGTAGGAGCCACATTTTGGTAGAATTATTTATTTCCTTGTATTCACGTGCCGTAGGTACGCCATTTTATCAAAAAATAAAATATTTTCTGCCCTACTTTTCCTTCTTGAAACATAGCAGGGCGAGACCGCACGATCAACAACATCATTTCCTTCGAAAACCGGCACTCCGGGGCCAGGATACAGTATATTGTGCGGAATCGAAATAGCCAATGAAGGGAACCACTTAAGGCTCCGTAGGAGCCACATGTTGGTAGAATTATTTATTTCCATGTATTCATGTGCCGTAGGTACGCCATAATATTATTAAATAAAAAATGTTGAATCCGGTGGGGAAATCCCTTCAATATCCTCAATTCTTTTCCATGGATTTCAATATGATGTGTAAATCCTGATTACAGAGGTATTGATTATTTTGTCTGAAACGCATCTTTTACGATAAGTGAATTTCAACTATATACTCAATTTCAATAATATATTGGCAAAACATAAAGCGATAAAAAATTTCGCCTTAAAATAAAAAAAGGCTGCCCGAGAAGGCAGCCTCAATGCATCTATAATTTTTAAATATCCACTATTCGAAAACGTATTTGGTTAATCCGAGTGAATTGTTTTTCCGGTCACGGCCGAGGAATATCGTCTCGTTCGAATCGGCTTTCTGAATTAACGGATAACTGCTGTAGCTCAGGTATTCTTTACCGAGTGGGAGTTCGGGATCGCTGATTTTGGCAGTAGTCAGGTCGATCTTCAGCACTTCCGGCTGATAACTGGCATAATAGGTAGCCCGATCGTTGAAAGCATCAAAAAAGCTATCATATCCCCTTTTGCCCTCAGGCTCGTAAAGAACCCAGTAAACCTTCTTTTTATCTCCGGAAGTGACGAAAATATGTTGCATCTGGAATATCTTGTCATCTTTCTGTGTAGCCAGTTGCGGTTCGATGCAATATTCAGCTTTTACATTACCCTGGTTGTCGAAATGGAAACAGGTGACGTCCTCATATGCTTTTCGTGCCGTACCTTCAATCATCACCACCCTGGTCCTTTGTCCTGCTACGATAATATCACCATTATCGAATACTTCAAAAGCCTGGATAGTAAACTTACCGAAATCTTTTTTCGGAACCTTCTTAACGGAGGGAGGAACTACCCTGCGGCTTTCAATATCATTGGTGGAAGTAGCCTTGACATATTCCACATTTTGGCCTGATAATTTTACCATCACCAGGTTGTCCGGTTCCAGTTTCGTGATCTTCTCCTCGCGCTGGTTATCACGATAATTGAAAAAATCAGGATAACAGGGATTGGAGATATTGGAGAAATCCATAAATTCATCGGCATAATAACTGGCTTTGTCCGGACTTGTCATACCAAAGAAATACAGATCGTTTCCATCCTGTTCCATTTGTGTAATAACCGTTGCCGGATCAGGCATCGACAAAGTAGTCTGCGAAACCTTATTTCCATCCCCATCGACCACATATGCCACATATTCCCTGGCATTGCCACCGCTGTTTTTCGAAGGCGCAAAAACGTACAGGGCATTGTATTCGGCAAGGTTCCTGTTTTCATATTCGTCCTCTTCATCCGGATTTATTTTTACCAGGTCGGAATATACCAGCGTGTATTTATTCAGATTACCGATGGAAACTTCCTTCACTTGCTGATCCAACGTAATGATAAGCAAAATGTATTGTTTACCTTCGTCCTTGCTTTTTTCTTTTACCAATACCAGGTTCGAACCGGTTTTTGCATCGAAATAGCCTACATAACCTTTATAATTAAAATCTTTCAGACTTTTACTGATGTCGGTTTTCTCCATATCACTGTCGTAACGCTGTTTTTTATTGTTCCAGGTTTCGGTAAGCGTGATCCTGTAAGCATTCAGATCCATGCTCAAAATGTCAAATGAGGAACAACCACCTACTGAAGTATAAATATAATCATAAGTCCGTGAAGGTTGATCACTCTTTTTAGCCTTCGGTTCTGATGATTCTTCCTCTTTCAGAAGTTTCAGGTCTTTATCAAAGGAATAATTTACAAATACGGTTTCTTTCTTCTTTAAGTAACCATAGGATATAGCCAAAGTTTCCTCATCTCCAAAACTGATATCAAAAAGGCCTCCGGCTTGTGCAGCTTTCGACAGAGGTTGTATACTTTGCTGGGAAAATACCATGTTTGCTGCTAATAACAGGGTAAATAAAAAAATCGTGATTTTCATATTTAATATTTTATGGATTAGAGGATCAAAAGTAGGAGGCCGGGTTGGACTGTACAATAACATATAAGTAGTAATTAACTAACCACTGGTAATTAAAATTTGCGGTATTGTGTATTTATTTAAATTTCGTCTTATGACAATAATCTGAACCATTTTTCTCGTGTATTATCAAAATATTTTTCCATGAAATTATATTATTTGAAAATTATGTCGTATGTTTGCGACATAATTTAATAAAAATGACTTACACAAAATCCATTGTTTTCGATACCCACTTACAGGATGTTGCCAGGTTTGCCAAAGTACTTTCCCATCCGGCCAGATTGGCCATTTTACAACACCTTTCCAAGTGCTGTACTTGTAAATCAGGTGATATTGCCAGCGAATTGCCATTGAGCCGGACCACTGTTTCACAGCATTTACAGGAGTTGAAGAATATGGGATTGGTGAAATACCATGTGGATGGAGTAAAAATTTGTTATGAAGTGGATGTAGATACGTTGATGCAATATAAAGGAACACTGGACAATTTCTTTGAAGTTGGATTGCATGAATTGACTTGTGGATGCAAATGAAAATTAGTTTGGGGTTCTGAGTTCTGAATTCAGTATTAAAAGTTTAGGAGTAATCAAATCAGAACGCAAAACAGTGAACACCGAAAAAGCAATAAAATATTAACTTATCAACGATAATAACTCAAATAATATATGGAAGAAACTGTAAAAACAATAGAACAAAAAGAACAGGTTGAAAACAGCGCCTGTGGTTGTGGCTCTGGAGGTTGTGGTTGTCACTCGCACGATCACAGCCATCACCATGCTCACGGACAAGTGGAATTACCCATTCGTTTCCAGATTTTACGTGAAGGCGACCGGGTGGTTGAATTTGGTTCCGGGACAGGCAACGATGTGCTCGCTGCTGCTCAAATGATAGGCCCGACCGGAAAAGTTGTCGGAATCGATATTTCGGAAAAAAACATTCAAACAGCCCGGGACTATTCGGATCAATTGCATATAAATAATGTGGAATTCCGTCAGGGCGATATTCATGACGTGCCATTACCCAAGGAATATGCTGACATCGTTTTGTCTAACTGCGTTTTTAATCTTCAGGATGATAAGCAAAAGGTAGCTGATGAAATGTACCGTATTTGTCATCACAACGGGCTTGTTTGTGTTTCCGATTTCGTGATCATGCATGAAATACCTCAGGGTTTGAGGGAAGATGGCGCGAAACTGGCCGGCTGTATTGGTGATGCCGAACACATCGAAACTTTCATGAATTATTTCCGGAAAACCGGGTTTGAACATGTCGAAATTGTAGAAATTAAAAAGGTGCACCTGCCCCAGGATATTTTTGAAAAACATTTATCCCAGGAAGATATTGAACAGTATAAAGATATCAGGTCGGAAAAGGGCATCTTCAACGTAACATTGATCGGGGAAAAGCCCGGAACATGCTCACCTGAAACTTGTTGTTGCAATCCAGATAAGCATAAATAATAAAATTGATGGCCGGACATAAATCGTTCGGCCATTTTTTTATTTAAAATCTGTATAAATTAATCCCTCCCTCTAATTTAAATTTAGTTTAAATAAGCCTATATTAAACTTGAAAATCAAAATTTTATAGAAATCAATTTCGGTTATTAATTACTTGAATAACAATTTGTTATTTAAATAACAAACAAGGATGTGTTTTTTGCATTAATTTTACTATTGATATATGTTATTATTATCATATGTATTAATGTTAATCAATTATGTGTCTGGCAGTTCCTGGTAAAATATTATCATTTGATTCTTTGGGCGAACTTAAGATGGCGTCGGTAGATTTTGGTGGTGTTGTAAGGGATATCTGTGTTGAATGGCTTCCAGAGGTTAAGAAAGGAGATTATATCCTGGCACACGTTGGTACGGCATTGAGCATTATTGATGAAGAAAGCGCGAAAGCATCCCTTGAAGCCTTTGACGAGATAGAAAAATTATTGGAGCAGGAAGCATCTGAAAATCCGGTTGATCAAAGCTAAGGCTTTGCGTCTGTTTGAATTGCCTGTCGGAAATTGCTCCATCAATTGGCTTTCGTAATTCCGGTTGATTTTTAAAAGGAATTTTTAATCATTCATAATAAAATTAAGGAAGAGGTGTGCTAACGACTATCACACCTGCTGAAATGATGATTGTTCACCAATAATTATTAATATGAAAAAACAGCCTACCATTTATGAAGAAATCCGGGAAAAAGGCTATTCACGGCGGGATTTTATCAAATTCTGCAGTATGATGGCTGCCATGCTCGGATTGGAATCAAGTGCAATCAGCCAGGTGGCCAGGGCGCTTGAATCGAAACCCCGGTTGCCATTGATCTGGTTGCACGGGCAGGAATGTACCTGTTGCAGCGAGTCGTTTATCCGGTCATCGCACCCCATTGTTTCCGATATTTTGCTCGACAAGGTTTCGCTCGATTATACCGAAACCTTAATGGCTGCTGCCGGTCATCAGGCTGAAGCTGCCATGCACAAAACCATGCAGGATTATGCCGGTAAATATATTTTGCTTTGTGAGGGTTCGATCCCAACAAACGCAGGAGGTGTATATTGCTGCATCGGAGGAAGAACTTATGAAGATATAATCCAGGAGGCGGCTGAAAATGCCATGGCAGTGGTTGCATGGGGCAATTGCGCATGCTCTGGTTGTGTTCAGGCTGCGGCTCCAAATCCAACCGGTGCCAAACCCATCAGCAAGATCATTACCGGAAAGCCGATTATCAATGTTCAGGGTTGCCCTCCCATTGCAGAGGTAATGGCAGGAGTTGTGGTTCATCTCCTCACTTTTGACAGGATTCCGCAACTCGATGGTCTGGGAAGGCCTAAGGCCTTTTATTCAAGAAGGGTCCATGATACCTGCTACCGGAGGCCCAATTATGACGCAGGATTGTTTGTCGAATCCTTCGACGATGAAAATGCCAAACGTGGATATTGTCTATACAAAGTGGGCTGTAAAGGTCCGAATACCTATAACTCATGTGGTGTGATCCGCTGGAATAATGGAGTAAGTTTCCCCATTCAATCGGGTCATCCTTGTATAGGATGCAGTGAAGCCAACTTTTGGGATAACGGTCCGTTCTATCGTAAACTACCGGAATTCCCTGGCTTCGGCATTGAATCCACTGCCGATAAAGTTGGAGTGGGCCTGGGTATAGCCACTGCAGTGGGTATTACGGCGCATGCCGTTACAACTAATATCAGGAAGAAAAAACTCATTGAAAAAGGTTTTTGCGATCCTGAAGAAGAAAATAAAGAATAAAATCGGAGGAAAATAACATGGAAAAACGTATAGTAGTAGATCCCATTACCAGAATAGAAGGCCATCTCCGGGTTGAGGTGGAAGTTAAGGACGGTAAGATCATAGATGCATACAGTTCGGGAACAATGGTTCGCGGATTGGAGCTCATTCTGAAGGGCCGTGATCCGCGCGATGCCTGGGCATTTACCGAAAGGGTTTGTGGTGTTTGCACCACCGTACATGCACTGGCATCGGTACGCACCGTTGAAGACGCCCTCGGTGTTGCTGTTCCGCCCAATGCCGAAATGGTCAGAAATCTCATGTTCTGTGCTCAATATATGCAGGATCACGTGATTCACTTTTACCATTTGCATGCACTGGATTGGGTGGATGTAGTTTCCGCTTTGAGTGCCGATCCTGCGGCAACTTCACAGTTGGCACAAAGCATCTCCAACTGGCCCAAAAGTTCGCCAGGATATTTCTCCGACTTGCAAAAGCGATTGACAAAATTTGTCGAGAGTGGCCAACTGGGCATTTTTGCAAACGGTTATTGGGGTCATCCGGCCTATAAATTGCCACCGGAAGTAAATTTGATTGGTGTAGCACACTACCTTGAGGCCCTCGAATGGCAAAAAGAGATCATTAAAGTCCATACTATTTTTGGTGGTAAGAATCCCCATCCCAACTACCTTGTGGGTGGTGCTCCCTGCGCCATCAATCTCGATGAAAACAATGCACTCAATGCCGAGCGGTTGGCATTTGTGGGCAAGCTTCTGGAAGATGCGCACACTTTTATCAACCAGGTTTATATTCCTGATTTGCTTGCGGTGGCATCATTCTATAAAAACGATTGGGGCGCTATCGGAGGCGGACTCTCCAATTATTTGTGCTATGGTGATTTGCCGACAAACGGTTATTCGGATGTCGAGCGTTTTAAGTTTCCTCGTGGTATTATCATGAACCGAAACCTGAATGAAGTGCTGGAAGTTGACGGAAAGGATCCCGATCAAATCAAGGAGTTCATTTCTCACAGTTATTACGACTATTCAGGTGGAAACGGAGAAGGCCGTCATCCCTGGGATGGCGAAACAAAACTTAACTACACAGGCCCGAAACCACCATATGAATATTTGAATGTTGAGGATAAATACAGTTGGCTCAAAACCCCAAGATGGAAAGGTAATCCGATGGAGGTTGGCCCTTTATCAAGGATGCTGGTAGGTTATGCATCGGGCCGGGAAGAGTATAAAAATGTGGTTCATTATGCTTTGAACAAGCTGGATGTTCCTGTAACTGCCTTGTTCTCTACATTAGGCAGGACCGCTGCCCGTGGTTTGGAATCCATCCTCGTCGCTGACTGGGCAAAAGAATTCTACCAGCAATTGTTATCTAATATTAAAAATGGCGATACCCGGATGGTGAATAACGACAAGTGGGAACCTTCTACTTGGCCGGCAGAGGCCAAAGGCGTTGGAATGACCGAAGCACCACGGGGTGCACTTGCCCACTGGATCGTGATAAAGGATAAGAAAATTGATAACTACCAATTGGTTGTACCGAGTACCTGGAATGCATCACCCAGGGATGGGAACGGTAAAAGATCGGCCTATGAAGAGTCGTTGATCGGGACACCCATTGCCAATCCTGAACAACCGCTCGAAATTTTGAGAACGATCCACTCGTTTGATCCCTGCCTGGCTTGCGCAGTTCATGTTTATGATGAAAAGGGCAAATATGTTCACCAGATTCAAACCTTTTAAAAACTGACGCTATGGCAATTACTGGAAATAATAAGTTTAGTATGCGGCAGGAATATGTCTGGCAACTGCCGGTCCGGTTCTATCACTGGATCAATGCGCTGTGCATTGTGATCCTGGTAATTACCGGATATATCATCGGAAACCCGCCCGCTTTGCAAAGTGGTTCCGAGGCTTCGTACAGTTACTGGTTCGGAACGGTGCGATTCATTCATTTTATCACCGCTTTTGTTTTCTTCTTTAACTTCATATTCCGGATTTACTGGGGTTTTGCAGGAAATAAATATGCCAAATGGACAAATTTTATTCCTTTTACCAAAAAACACTGGACGGACATTTGGGAAGTATTGAAAGTTGATATTTTTCAGGTCAAATGTAAACCTGCACATAACATGGGACACAATTCACTGGCTGCTTTCACCTATTTCCTGACTTTCATTGCTTTTCTACTTCAGTGCCTGACAGGGTTCGGATTGTACGCAGCCATGAGTACTTCATGGTTCCCTCAACTTTTTGCGTGGGTTGTTCCATTGTTGGGAGGCGATTTGGCGGCCAGGATGGTTCACCACATATTGATGTGGTTCTTCATCGTGTTTGCCATGATTCATGTGTACCTGGTATTTTACCATGATTACATCGAGCGGAACGGTGTTACCTCATCTATGATCGGCGGCTGGAAATTTATAGAAGAAGAAAAATAGAACCCATTTAACTTTATTTTTGCGGCTTTGTGCATTTTCGGAAGTTTTTTTAAAGAAAATGCATGAGGACGTTAAATCTTTTGTTTCTTGAGCTAAAACAGAATGACTAATCAGTCTGAAATTAAAACAAAGAGAATCCTGATCCTGGGAATGGGAAATATATTACTTGGTGATGAAGGTGTTGGAGTTAGAGCCGTTGAATATCTTGAAAAACAGAAACTACCCGATTACGTTGATTTATTGGATGGCGGCACTGGAGGATTTACTTTATTGCCTGAATTACTCAAATACGAGGAAGTGATATTGATCGATGCTACGTTGGATGACAATCCACCCGGGAGCATTCGCGTGATCAAACCAAAATTTGCATCCGACTTTCCGAAAGCTATGAGTACACATGATATCGGGCTGAAAGATCTTATCGAATCTGCATCAATCCTGGAAAAACTACCTGAATTGCATTTGATCGTAGTTACCATCAAGGATATTCAACCTATGGATTTACATCTTTCAACTGAAATTGAAAAGAAACTACCTGGGGTTTATCAAACGGTATTAAAAATATTGAATGAAATCTGATCTCCAGGAGGAATTAAATTTACAATTTTAAAGAATTTCAGTTTTCAGGATTTCATTGTCCTCGCTGATCAATATTAATTTCCTTGTGAAATCCGTCTGTTTAACAATGATTTCGTAACTGTTTTGCGATCCTTTCTGAATATAAATAACATTCATTATTTCACCTTGCCGTGAAGCTGTATCATTTATTGGTTCCGGCAGTTCTGACACGGTTTGATTGGTGCGAATTTCGGTCATTTGCCCCAGTGCATTAAAAAAAGCCAATTTCTCAATATTTTCATGATGAAAAAGAGCTTCGTAGTGATCGCCCACTTTGTGCCACTCGGTGTTAACCGGATTATTAAAGTTTTTAGCAAAACCCTCTGTTACCTGCCTTGGCGGTAGATGAAAATCTTTTTTCAGAAGTTTTTGATAAAAACTTTTCAAGTCGAAGAATTTTATGACGTTATGAAGACGTGATTCCATAATGCTAGTCACAAATTGAGTTAATCCTTATATATTTCCTTATAAATAAAAAGCACCCTGGCTTTGGCCCTTTTAATCCTCATTTTGGTTGCGCTTTCACTGATCCTGAGTGCCTGCCCGATTTGCTGGATGCTCAAATTATCGCTGTATTTCATTAATAGCAGAGCTTTCTCCTCAGGGTGAATCATTTCCAGGATTTTTACCAGCCGTTCATAATTGATTTCTTCCTGGTCGTCCTGGGATTCTTCAATTATTTCAGGTATCTCATGATTGCTGTTCCATTCTGGATAGTGTAATTTATTTTTGTTCCGGAGGTAGTCAATACAATAATTGTAGGTAATTGAATATAACCAGGATAAAAATGAGGCTGTGCCTTTAAATGTATTCAATTTCTCATAGGTTTTTTCAAAAATATTTTGACGTGATTCTTCCGCCAGTTCCCTGTGCTTCAGCAAGGTGTAACACTTGTCAAGAACTTTCCTGCTATATCTCTGGTAAAGGATTTCGAACAATTCGGTTTTATGCTCTTGCAGGATGATCGAAATGATCTCCTCATCCTTCAATGATTTGTAATTATCCAGATGCATTCTGTTGTTACGGATTTATAAATGCGAAATTAATAATTGTTGTGATTTGATGCTTTTTTTTACAATCATACAATTTTTTTTATCAGAAACTGTTACTTGATATTTTCTTTCCGTCTAAATAGGGCAAAAGTATTAATGAACTGAAATTGAGAGGTATCGTCAAATAGCCTTACGGGCAAAAAATCCTTCCAAATATCAGGTAAACAAATAAACAAAACAATTAAATTTTTTAGAAATGAAAAGAAATCTTGTATTAATGGTAATGTCGGTTATCACGGTGATACTGATGTCGGGTTGTAATAAAATACCTCAAACCGAAATTGATGCAGCTAACCAGGCACTGAACGAGGCAAAATCATCAGGTGCTGAGTTGTATCTTCCCGATTATTATAATCAAACGATGGATTCGTTAAATGCAGTTGTAGTTAAACTCGAATCCAAAAAATCGAAATGGTTTGCCAGTTATAGCGATGAAAAGTCAAAACTGGAAGACGTCAGGTTAATGGCTACACAGCTAAAAGAAAATACTGAAGTAAGGAAAAATGAAATTAAGAATGAAATTCAGAATACCCTTACCGAAATGAAGCAGACCCTCGAAGAAAACAAACAATTGTTGACCCAGGCACCACAGGGTAAAGAAGGGAAGGCAGCTCTGGAAGCTATAAAAGAGGAAATGGGTATGTTGGAGGCTTCTATTGATGAAGTGATGAACCTTATTGCATCCGAACAATACCTGGAAGCTCAAAACAAAGTTAATGTTTCCAACGAAAAAGTTCTTGCCATTAATATGGAATTAAAGAATGCAATAGCTAAAAGTTCCAGAAAAGGACACAAATAAAATAAAAGTCATTGCCCGATAATCCCCGGAATAAAATTTCCGGGGATTTTTATGTTTATTAACCAGATGTCAGCCATCATTCGAAGCAAGATTCCGCTTATTACAATAACAGTAATTTTATTACTCATTGGAGGGATCTATTTGGTTTTCCTGTTAACACCTTCTCCTCCTGAAACTAGGTTTGAAGAGGCCAGAATGTCCATTTCAGATGCAAAAAAAACCGGGGCAGACATTTATTCATCCCAATATTTCCTGAAAGCTGAGAACCTTTATGATTCGGCGCTTATCCTTTGGAAAAATGAAAACAGGAAATTTATCTTATTCCGGAGTTATGCCCAGATCGATACATGTATAAATCACATTATTAAGTATGCTGAAAAAGCTAAAGTTGAGTCTTTGCACAATGTCCGAAACATTCAGGCCATTGTTGCCAATGAGATCGAACATCAGCAACGTTCAATCTTAAAACATGAGAACCTGATCAAAAGCCTCCCGAAGAATAAAACAGCCAACCTAAGTTTTGAAAAAGGAAAATTGATGCTGGCCGAAGCAAGGTTCGATTTTGAGCGGAAAAATTATCAAAATGCCAGGCAAAAATTACAGCAATCAGCACAAAATCTTAACCATTCAATTTCACAGTTAAAAGAAGTATTAATTGATTATTTCAAGAGTCATTCAGACTGGACCGAATGGAACCGGCAGACGATTGAATTATCAAAAAAAACAGGTAAAACTGCTATTGTTGTTGATAAAATGGCAAGGAAATGCTACCTGTATAAAAAGGGAAAACTTAAAGAAAGTTTTTCTGCAGAGTTGGGTTTGAACTGGATTGGGGATAAGCAAATGAAAGGTGATAAATCAACACCCGAAGGGATGTATCTGGTTACAAAAAAATTAGATTCAAAAAAAACCAAATATTATAAAGCTTTAATGATCAATTATCCCAATGAGGATGATCAAACCCGTTTCAAGGAAAACCTGAAAAATGGGAATATTCCAAAAGGGTCTCAAATTGGTGGATTAATTGAAATCCACGGCGAAGGCGGTAAAGGTGTGGATTGGACCGATGGTTGTGTGGCATTGATTAATTCGGATATGGATGTTGTTTTCAGGATGGCGGAAATTGGCACCCCGGTTACTATTGTAGGTTCCCTTGCGGGATTATCTGAAATACTGAAAAACTGAGCCGACATGAATAAACAATTTACTGAAATTGATTTGCTCAAGCCAATACTCCAATTAAAGAATGGACTTATCATTTGGGTGACTAAAAAAATTACCTTTTTAAAAAACCTTGACCACATTTATCCCAGGTATTTCAGAATATTTTTACCCCTTTTATGCGCTGTTACTCCCGTTGCGGTTTTATTGGTATATATTGCTTTTCTACCGGCAATACAGGAAGGTGGAAATATTTTTTTAACGTCTCATCATCCGGTCATTATAAAGGATTCGGCGGACAATGAAAATGTTGACGCGATGGTGGCCCGGCAAAAAAACATCGGGAAATTACAACGGGCATTAAATAAACTCACCCCCTCTTCATCCTATTTATTGATAAACACCTCCGAAAATAAATTCCAACTTTATTCGGGAAAAAAACTGATCCGTGAAGGGATTTGCTCAACAGGAAGCTATACCATGCTGGTTTCGGGGGAAAACAAAAAATGGATATTCAAAACACCGAAAGGGATTTTTAGAATCAGGGATAAAAAAACCTCTCCGGTTTGGAAAAAGCCTGACTGGGCGTTTGTTGAGGAAGGATTACCCATTCCACCCCCCAATCATGATTCAAGGTTTGAATACGGTACGTTGGGAGATTATGCTTTGAGCCTGGGCGATGGATATATGATCCACGGAACATTATATCAACGATTCCTGGGATTGCCCGTAACACACGGTTGTGTGAGACTTGGTGATGACGATCTTGAAAAAGTTTATCATACACTTTCAATTGGATCAAAAGTTTACATATTCTAGATTCATCAAAAATGAATAAAAAAGACAAAAATTCAGGAAAAATCATACAATGGTTCGACCGTGTCAGCAGAAAACCTGTTTTGACTGTATTGCTGGCTATTCTAGTGCTTATTTTCATGACGACCGGGATATTGACTTCCTTATCTCCATATCAGTATCTGGGGGAACTGAATAAGCAGTTTCGATCCGATTCATTAATGATTCAGGTTAGCTCAAATGCATTGGATTCTTTGAAATTTGAAGAAGCATTTTTAAAGTCCCGATTGACTCTTTCGTCACTGGATTCCATTTCACTGGTTATTAACCTGAAGGACAGCCTGGCAACCCTTGAGATAAAAGGCGTTGTCATCTATTCTGTTAAAATCGAAAAAATAAATCAGAGTCTTATTTTTAATAAAATGGATCCCCGTTTAAGGTTGTTGGAATTTACTGATCCTATGCAGGTTTCCGGTGTTTTTTCAACCATCCCGAAAGAGCAATATATGGTCAAGAATGCCCCTGCTGATACTTCTGATCTGCAATCTGCCCTTCCGGTAATTGACACGGTTATTACCGATGCCGTCTGCTATATATTTTATTTTGAAAATGGATTACAGTTTGAGATTCGACAATTGGAAGCCCCATCAGGAAAAGTTTTACGACAGTATGACCGGCATAACAAAAGGAAAGAAATATTCAAAATTGCAGGTGACCTTTTGCGTTTCAAAATACCCGATTATCGGCCCCAAATCAGCATTGAAATCAGAGGTGTAAATGCCCGAACCATCTTCCGGGCATTACCCGTCAAACCTGCGGTAGTTTTGAAATTCTAAGGGAAAATTCAACCTGCTATTGTTTGGCTTCGGGAATTATTTTCAGGGAAATCCTTTCCCCTTTCCTTTTCACCTCAATGTCGGTTTCCACATCCGGCTTCAGTTGGCCCATGATATTCATAAAATCGTAGATGTTATTGGTTTCTTTCCCATCAAGCCCGATAATGATATCGTCTGCCTGCAATCCTGCTTTTTCGGCGGGGCCACCCGGCCTTACGCCCTGTATCTGAACTCCCGGTTCATCGCTGCCGGCATAAGCCGGAATGGTTCCCAGTGAAACCGTCGCAGCTCCCCGGCTGCCTTTTTTCGATTTTACTTGCACTTCATGAAACGAGAGTGCCTGTTCGGGTTTCATGAGTTCGTTGATGACCAGCGAAGCCAGTTTTGTTACGCGATGCATACCTTCGAAGTTGATGAACTCAACATCATCCGTGGGTGTATGATAATCATTGTGCACGCCGGTAAAAAAGCTGACCACTGGAATGCCTTTTAAATAAAATGAAGTTGCATCCGTCGGCAGATATGGATCGCTGCTAAAAGTGAGATCAAAACCAGCCACCACATTTTTCTTTTCGAAAAAGGATTTCCATTCATCGGCAGAACCGATTCCCTGAATATCGAGTTTGTTGTTATTCACCCGGCCAACCATATCGAAATTGAAATAAGCCTTGATTTTTTCAGAAGGAACCGGCAAATGATTTGTGAAAGCCCCTGAACCCAATAGACCCAATTCTTCACCCGACCAACTACAGAAAACCAGGTTATGTGTAATTTTTTCCGGATTGTCTTTCCTTTGACCCGCATAATATTCGGCCAGTTCGATCACTGCCACGGTTCCGGATCCGTTATCGTCAGCACCATTGTGGATTTCATGCTTGTGTTCCAGTGTGGCCCGGGAGTTGGTTTCACCATGGCCCAGGTGGTCATAGTGTGCACCGATAAAAATGTAATCTGCATCCGGGTTTGAAGAAGGTACCATAGCAACAACATTGTTATCCTGCGATTCGATCCGCTCTACTTTGGTGTGGATATCCGCGGTTGAAGCGGTTTCAAAAAGATGGTCGTTCCCTTTTGGATCCCCATCTTTAAGTTTTTCCTTAAGTTGTTCTACTGTTTGGTCAGAACCGGCCAGAATCTGATCAGCTGCATTTTCGGAAATCTGCAGAGAAATAATTCCCGAAGTACCGACGACCTCATGGCTCTCTTCATTTACGATCCTGTTGGTTATGATCAGGATGGCCTTTGCCCCGTTTTGCCTTGCGATCATTTGCTTGTAACCGCTGGCAATATTCCGTTCAAAAAGTTTTTCTTTTTCTTTGTCTAACCCGGAAGGAATGCCATCGAGAACCATCACAATTTTATCTTTCACATCCAGCGAAGAATATGAATCATAATTATAGTCGGATCCGTTATTGATCTTCAGTCCGTAACCTGCAAAGACAATATTCCCGTTTGCTTCACCGCTTTCGGTTGATGCCATGGGTTTATAGTCTTCGTTTAGCTTAA
>JAFGBL010000134.1 GCA_016933115.1 Bacteroidales bacterium
AGTTGATGTTTCCAAATACATGAACCGCATTCTTGAGTTTAATAAGGAAGAGAAATGGGTAATTGTTGAACCGGGAGTTGTTCTGGCTGAACTCAACCTTTTCCTTGCAGAACACAGATTACAGTTTGGCCCGGAAACCTCAACTGCCAACCGCTGTGTAATAGGTGGCATGTTGGGAAATAATTCCTGCGGTCTGCATTCTTTGGCTTATGGAAGTGTCAGGGAGCATATTCTTGAAGTGGAAGCCATCCTTTCGGATGGTTCGGAAGTTACATTTAAAGCCCTTTTAAAAGATGAATTTCGGCAAAAGCTGAACGGGAATCCCAACCGGCTTGAGAAAACAATTTATGAAAATATAAATTCAATTTTATCAAATCCTGAAAACCAAAAAGAAATAAGAGAAAAATTCCCTGAACCGGAACTCACAAGGCGTAACATGGGATATGCTATTGATTCACTGTTAAATTCTGAAATATTTACAGAAGGTGGCGAACCATTCAATTTCTGCAAGTTACTGGCAGGGTCTGAGGGGACTTTGGCTTTTTCGCACCGGATAAAACTGAATGTCATTCCGCTTCCGCCAAAATATAAAGGCCTGGTTTGTGCACATTTTGAAACGCTGGAAGAGTCGCTACTTGGAAATCTGGTAGCACTAAAACATAAACCAACAGCAATTGAGCTGATGGATGACACGGTGATGCAATGCACCAAAGCTAACATTGAACAGAATAAAAACCGCTTTTTTGTAAAAGGAGACCCCGGCGCTATACTGATGATCGAATTTTCTTTCGAAACTGAAAATGAATTAACAGAAAAAGCAGAAGCCCTTGAAAAAGATTTTCGTAAAGCAGGATTGGGCTATCATTTCCCACTGATAACAGGCGATGATAAAATCAAACGTGTGTGGGCTTTACGCACTGCCGGGCTTGGGCTTTTATCCAACATTCCGGGCGACCGCAAAGGAGTGCCTGGCATTGAAGATACAGCAGTCCACCCTAAATATTTACCTGAATATGTCGCCGATATTAAAAAAGTTCTTGCCAACCTTGGACTCAACAGTGTATTTTATGCGCATATTGCTACTGGTGAAATCCACTTCCGCCCATTGATCAATTTCAAAGATCAGAAAGATGTGGACTTGTTTGATACATTGATGAACGAAGTTGCCTCGTTAGTGAAAAAATACCGTGGATCTATGAGTGGTGAACACGGTGATGGCAGGGTTCGCGGGAAGTTTATTCCATTCATGCTCGGTGAAAAAAATTACAAACTGTTAAAACAGCTTAAAAAAGTCTGGGACCCTGATAACATTTTTAATCCGGGTAAAATTACAGATACCCCTCCTATTACCGAAAACCTGCGTGTAATTCCCGGAAAACCAACACCTGATTTTGATACAACTTTCAATTTCTCAAAAAACAACGGCTATTTCAGGAGTATTGAAAAGTGCAATGGCTCAGGCGATTGCCGGAAAAGTGAAAAAATCGGAGGCACCCTCTGCCCCACATTTATGGCTACCCGCGACGAAGACAAAAGCACCCGTGGACGGGCAAATATCCTCAGGGAATTTCTTTATAATTCTGAAAAAGAACAAATATTTGATCAGCGGGAAATTTACGACATCCTTGAATTATGTATTTCATGCAAAGCCTGTAAAAGTGAATGCCCTTCAAATGTGGATATGGCAAAGCTTAAGGCAGAATTTATGCAGCAGTATTACGATATTCACGGAATTCCGCTACGTTCAAAATTGGTCGCATATCTGCCCCGGCTAAATAAACTGGCAATTGTTATCCGTCCGCTTTCAAATGTGATGATGAATGCCGGAATTGTAAAAAAACTGATCGGATTTGAACCAAAGCGGAAAGTCCCTGAACTTTCAAAATTAACGCTGGAGAAATGGGCTGGAAACATAAGTGCATTAAAACCGGAAAATTCAAATGGCCTGGTGTACCTTTTTAACGATGAATTCACCAATTACAATGAAAGCGATATCGGGATCAAGGCTATTTTATTATTGACAAAACTTGGTTATGAAGTCAGGATCCCGATACATAAAGAAAGCGGTCGGACTTACCTTTCAAAGGGATTAATAAAAACTTCCAAAAAAATTGCATCTGAAAATGTAAAACTTTTGAAAGATATTGTTTCGGATAAAACTCCTTTAATAGGCATTGAACCATCGGCAATTCTGGCTTTCAGGGACGAATACCCTGAACAGGTTGATAAAGAATTACAAACAGAAGCTTCTAAACTCGCTGAAAATGTTCTGATGTTCGATGAATTCTTTTGCAGGGAAATAAATAAGGGAAATATTAATCCTGAACAATTTACTTCAGACAAACAGGAAATTCTTTTACACGGGCATTGCCAGCAAAAAGCCATAGCCTCAACAGAACCTACAAAACAAATGCTTTCATTTCCTGAAAACTTTTCGGTTAAGGAAATTCCTTCGGGTTGTTGCGGAATGGCCGGATCATTCGGTTATGAAAAAGAACACTATGAACTGTCTATGAAAATTGGCGAACTGGTATTATTTCCGGCTGTAAGGGAAGCTAAACCTGAAATAATTATTTCTGCACCTGGAACATCATGCCGCTGCCAGATTAAAGACGGAACCGGCAGAGCAGCCAAACATCCGGTGGAGATTATGTATGAAGCATTAATTTGAAATTATATGAAATATTAGGTTTTGTAAATTAACCAATTCTGCTAAATTTGTCAAAACCAATATTTGAATCTAAACCACACTAAATTTAATATTATGAACAAGAAATTTTCAATCCTTGTAATTCTGGCTGTTTTCCTCGGAATTACTTCTGTTGACGGAAAAGTTACTCTAAAAGAAATCCACACAGCCTCAAACGATGTGCTGGTTGCCTTTTTTGTTGGCGACACCCTGGATGTGAATGAAATCAGTATAGATGATGTTTCACAATGGAAAATTAACGGCAAGCCTGCTGTTGCTGTTTACAAATATGCCACTGAAGGCGACAAATGCGACCATCATATTTACCTGAAAACAAACAAGCTGGAAGAAGGTAAAAAATACAACATTGAGACACCATATGGAAGTAAAAAAATCAGTTTTAAAGCAGCCGGTATTTTATGTGAATCGATTAAAACCAACCAGGTTGGTTACAGTGCACTTTCTAAAACCAGGTATGCAAACTTTGCGATCTGGCTGGGAACCGGAGGTTCACAGAAAATTGAAGGTGGGCTTCCTGAATATGAAGTTATCGGCACAAAAAACAATAAAGCTGTGGCATCGGGGAAACTGGTGGAAATTGGTGAAGATGAAGGATCGGGTGATTTTGTTTACCGTATCAACCTTTCTGAGGTGCCGGAGGGAGGCCCATACAAGGTTGTAATTGAAGGTTATGGCAGTTCATATCCGTTTGGCGTAGGTGGTGAATTTTCAAAATACCTGGCATATACCATTTTCAGGGCGCAATACCTGCAACGTTGCGGTTGCCCGATCGATATTCCTGATATCAGGAAAGATCCGTGCCATACCCTGATATATGATGTGGATGGCCCCATTGGCGAAGCAAACATTGATGTTGCAGGTGATGAACCAACTTTCACCATGTATGGAGGTTACCACGATGCAGGCGATGCCGACCGCAGGGCATACCATATGTCAAATCCAATTATTAACCTTATGATTTGGGAAGCATTCCCTGAATACTTTACCGATGGACAATACGATGTCCCCGGAGAATTTACCAATGACTTCCATATAAAAAGTTATACAAACGATATTCCTGATATAATCGACGAAGCAGAATGGGGAACCCTGGCATGGGAATACCTTCAGAATGAAGATGGAAACATTCAGTGGGGTACGGAAACCAGAGGGTACCCCGATCCGTTTGCTGCACCTCTCGACCTTGATAATAAAAAATACGGTACTGTAAAGACCGATCCACGTGCTACTTGTACCGGAGCAGGACTATTTATGCACCTGGCACGGATTATCAAACCCTATGATGCCGAACATTCAGCCTCACTCGTCGAAAAAGCCGAATTATCAATGAAAGCTGCCAGTGAATTTATGGCTGACCCGGAAAGGCTTTATTA
>JAFGBL010000021.1 GCA_016933115.1 Bacteroidales bacterium
GCAACCTTGATTTTCTTGTGGTTATTGATACAATGCCTATGGATATTACAGGTTATGCCGATGTCGTCCTGCCTGAATGTACCTATCTGGAACGTTACGATTATATCAGGACTTCTCCACACCGCGAACCTGTTATCGCACTTCGTATGCCGGCTGTGGAACCTAAGTACAATTCAAAACCAAATTATTGGATTGCAAGGGAACTGGCAGTCAGGTTAGGCCTGGAAGAATATTTTCCTTATGAAAACATTGAGGATATGCTTGACTGGCAATTAAAACAGGTTGGTTCGTCACTTGAGGAGATGAAGCGAATCGGCATTAAAAAATTCGAAAGAAAGTATGATGATTTATATTTGCTCGAAAATCTTCCCGATTATGAGTTTAATACCAACTCCGGAAAAATTGAATTATATTCTACATCGCTTGAACATGAAGGATTCGATCCGTTTCCGAAATATACGGCTCATCCTGAACCTCCCCAGGGATATTACAGGTTAAATTACGGGCGTGCACCAATGCACACTTTCAGCCGTACATCGAATAACCATAATTTATGGGATTTGATGAGTGAAAACAGTGTATGGGTGAATCCCAAAGTTGCCGACTTGTGGGGATTAAAGAAAGACCAGAAAGTATGGCTGAAAAATCAGGACGGAGTAGTTTCTTCATTTCCCGTTAAAGTACGTGTTACTGAACGTATCCGGTGGGATTCGGTGTATATGGTTCATGGATTCGGGCATAAAGATAAAAAGCTTAGCCGTGCTTTCGGCCGTGGGGCGAGTGATTCAGAGCTGATAACCAGGGTTGCTGTTGATCCGGTAATGGGAGGCACAGGAATGCGTGGCAATTTTGTAACCTTTGTAATTGATAATCCCGGTAATAAAAAGGAGGATAGAGCATGAGATATGCAATGGCAATTGATACAAAAAAATGTGTCGGATGTAGCGACTGTGTTGTAGCCTGTCAGACTGAAAACAATGTTCCCCATGGTTATTGCCGTGACTGGATTGTAGAGAATGTGGAAGGAACTTATCCCAGCCTGGATCTTGAATTCCGTTCTGAACGGTGTAACCATTGCGATAATGCCCCCTGTGTTCGTTGTTGCCCAACAGGGGCAAGCCATAAGGAAGAAGGTGGAGTTGTACTGGTAACGCATAACAAGTGTATCGGTTGTGGTGCCTGTATTGAATCCTGTCCTTATGATGCACGTTATCCGCATCCGGAGGGCTATGTCGATAAATGTACATTTTGCCTTCACAGGGTTGAAAAAGGACAGAATCCTGCATGTGTTGAAGTTTGCCCTACCAAATGCCTGCATTTCGGTGACCTGGATGACCCGAACAGCGATGTTTCGCTGGCATTGAAAGACCGTAAATGGAAAGTACTGGCTCCTGAAGCCGGTACAAAACCTCAGTTATATTTTCTTACATAATCCTAAAATTTGATTTAAATGAAGGAAGAATTATTTGCAAGCGGACGAAATATTCCCAATATCGATCCATCTTTGAATATATGGCACTGGCAAATTCCGGTTTACCTTTTTCTTGGAGGGCTTGCAGCAGGCATCCTGTTTTTTGCCGGCTTTTTTTATGTCAGGGGTAAGGAAGAAAAGATGCAGGCTACCATTAAATGGGCACCAATATTTGCCCCGATAGCATTGGTGCTTGGATTGGGAGCCCTATTCTGGGATTTGAAACACAAATTGTATTTCTGGCAATTATATACAACTATCCGACTTGAATCACCCATGGGATGGGGTGCCTGGACATTAATGATTATTACACCCCTGGCATTTATCTGGGTAGCCAGCTACATGAAAGAAGTAATTCCCGGATGGAACTGGAGGATAAAATTGTTGGATAAATTTGAAGCCTGGGTTATCAAAAACCGTATTTATTTTGCCTGGGTAATGATGATTTACGCTGTTATCCTCGGTGTTTATACAGGTATTCTGCTTTCTGCATTTAATGCTCGTCCGTTATGGAATACTTCAATTTTAGGCCCGTTATTCCTTGTATCCGGATTCTCAACAGGGTTGGCAACAACCATCTGGATAAGTAAGGATAAGAAGGAAAGAAAAATATTAAGTCGGATTGATTTGATATTTATTTTTGTGGAACTTTTCCTGATTGTACATATGTTTATGGGATTTCTGGCAGGTTCAGAAACTGCAATCGAAGCAGCCCATTTGTTTCTCGGGGGGCAATTCACCGTAAGCTTCTGGGTGTTTGTTGTGTTACTTGGGCTTATTTTCCCGGCTGTTCTTGAAACATTGGAGCTTTGGGGATTCCATGTTCCAAAATGGTTACCACCTGCATTGATCCTTTTCGGAGGGCTTATGTTCCGGTTTATTATGGTTGAAGCAGGTCAGATTACACGTTATTTATATTAAAAACATAAGATTCAAAAAAATGAATACCAGTAAAATAATCAACAATCAACCAAAATATATCAATCCATATCTGGGTGGAGTATTGCTTGGATTGCTTGTATTAATTACAGTTTTTATAACAGGAAGGGGACTTGGAGCCAGTGGTGCAATTAAAAGCTCCGTTGTAACAACTGCCAATGTAATTACTCCTGATAATGCAAAAGAGAATGCGTATATGAGCCAGTTTATCAGCGATGACCATTCTCCTATGTATACATGGCTTGTTTTTGAAACAATAGGAGTATTTCTGGGAGGATTGTTATCTGGAATACTTTTCGGAAGGGTAAAGAAATTCCGGATCGAACACAGCCCGAAAATTACCAGTAGGAAAAGATTGATTTTTGCCCTCATTGGTGGTATGCTTTTCGGGATTGGAAGCCAGTTTGGAAGAGGTTGTACCAGTGGTGCAGCACTTAGTGGCAGCGCAACATTCGCACTTGGTGGCATCATTGTAATGTTTGCCATTTTCGGGACAGGCTACGTAATAGCTTATTTCTTCAGAAAACTTTGGATATAAAAAAATAAGCAGTCACAGTCACAGTTTTCACTGGATTAAATACTGAGACTGAACACTGGGACTGAATACTAAAATTGAAAAAATGAATCATCATATTATTGTAAGAATATTATAAATCATAAAATATGGGACCTTTAATTCCAAATGGTATAATAGGAAGTGAATGGGATTTTGTAATTGCCATTTTGCTGGGTGTTGCTTTCGGATTCATTCTTGAGGCATCCGGATTTTCTTCTTCCAGAAATATTACCGGAGTATTTTACGGATATAATTTTGTTGTACTTCGTGTGTTTTTTACAGCTCTTATTGTTGCAATGGTTGGACTCATGTATTTCGACTACTTTGGCTGGCTCGACCTTTCAAAAATATTTATTCTTCCAACCTATATTTATCCAATGATACTGGGAGGTGTTATCATGGGATTTGGTTTTATCATGGGAGGTTTTTGCCCGGGGACAAGTTTTACAGCAATTGCAATCGGGAAAATTGATGCGATAGTATTTACCATCGGTCTTTACCTTGGTATTTTTATTTTTTCAGAAAGTTACCCCTTATTTGAGAGCTTTTATAACAGCGGTAACCTTGGAAATGTAACCTTGACTGATGTAACCGGAATACCGGCTCCCTGGTTTGCTGCGGCATTTACGGTTGTTGCTCTGGCTGCTTTCTGGGGAACCATGTTCATTGAAAAACGTGTCAGGAAAAATACGAAAGAATATAAATTCTAAGCCAATGAACCGAAACTATATTTTTCTTACAATATTAATGCTGATCCTTGCTTTCGGCACATTGATTTTCAGGAGTAAGGACGTACCGGATCAGATTGAGCCGGATGTACTCTTGCAGGAAGTAATTCAAC
>JAFGBL010000135.1 GCA_016933115.1 Bacteroidales bacterium
AAACAACTTGGGGAACAATGAAAAAACATACCATCAGTATATTCGTCATAATCCTGCTATTTACGGTACCTGTATTTTCGCAGGATTTCAATGCTACCCTTGAGGAAGCCTCAACGAGTTACAATTCCGGCGACCTGGAAAATGCTCGTTTCGCTCTTCAGCGTGCTTTACAGGAAATCAACCAGGCTATCGGAGCCGAAATATTAGGTGTTTTGCCAGAAAATTTGGGTGGAATGGAAAAGGAACTTGATGGAGATAACGTTACAGGTACCAATATGGGATTTGCAGGTTTGTATGTGAGTCGTAACTATAAAGGTGAAAATCGTGATGCTTCCGTTCAGATCGTAAGTGATTCTCCCATGCTTGCGGGGATCAATGCCCTGTTGACCATGCCTGTTTTTATGGCATCCGATCCGAATCAAAAAAGAATCAAGATCGATAATTACAAGGCTTTGATGACAAAAAATGAAAGCGAAGAAGGCCACATCTCGTATGATGTTCAAATGCCTTTTGGAAGCTCGCTGCTTACATTTAATTGCAATGGAATAGCGGAGGAAAAGGAGGTCACCAAAATGCTTGACGAGATTCCGGTGAGTGAAATTGTTAAAATGGCACAATAAGGATTTTTCCAGGACATTTGATAAAATGCAGCGGGCCGCCTGATTTCAGGCGGCCCGCTGCCCTTTTTTATGTTATGAGCAATCCCGATACGGACTTTCAATCACATTTCATTAGGCTGATTACCCGAATCATTGGTGTTAACCGTCTCCTTTGTTTCGTCGATCAGGACCTCAAGATGTGCTTTGGATTCGGTCAGAATTTTGTTGTAAACCTGCACCAAATCGCTGTTACCGCTCACTTCACCAATGACCGCCCCGAGTTCTCCGATCAGGGATTCCTCAAGGGATTTCCCATATTCAATGGCGTCTGAATTATTCAATACACCTTTGGCCTTGAAATCATTATAAGCTTCCTGTAATGAGGTGTTTTGATATTCTCCCTCGCTGGAAAATGCTATAGGATTCTCCAGTCCATACTTATCAATTTTAAGCGATAATAAACTCAGGTGTTCGGCTTTCCCCAACCTGATTTGCGCAAAAATATCGTTATTGTTCCAACGGTACATGGCCTGATATATATCATGCATGAGTTTTTCCTTTTCAGCGATGTACAGTAAATCCTGTTTTTCAACAGCACTTAAGGATTTCGATTGACCTCCTGACGAGGGAGGGTAGACCGGATTTGCAACTTCATCATCTTTTGAGCATCCGAAAAGTACGGATACGATTAAGATTACACCAAGCAACATTTTGTTTGTTAGGTTAAATGATTGTGTTTTCATAGTTTAAAGTATTAAGTAAATGGTTATTGTTTTATTTGATTTAAATTGGCATTTCAAAAAGTTTTAAAAGTGATTTAGTTCCTGATTTAAAAATTTTCAGTAATACTACCAATGGGGCAAAATAGATACCTTCTGTGTTTATCTATTGTCAATGAGTAAGTTAAGTATGGTTATTCCGGTTGAGTTTAATAAAAATGTGTTCAACTTTATAACAAAGTGTCCTATATCGGACATGTTTTTCTATAATTATGTCGGGAAATTCAGATTGAAAATTATCGGTAAAATTGACGTTTTATTAATAAAATAAGGCATTTCAGGATGACTAAACAGCTTCATCGCAACAAAATTTGCACCTGAAATTTGTTTTATTCATTTCAAACCATTTTTAACTCAATACCATCATTGGTTTGTTTAGGTCAACAAATTACATTTTTGAGTTCACCAATGCCCAAATTGCGACCTTTATTTTTTGATTTTCATCAACTTGCTACCTTAAAACTTAATGTTTATTTAATTGGAGGATTTTTAAATTTCCTATTTTTGCGCCCGCAAATTTTAATCATTTTATTATGAAGAGATGTTTAGTCGTAACTGGTGGTGGAGATTGTCCGGGGCTGAATGCTGTGATCAGGGCCATCGTAAAACGTGCTGCACAGGAAAAAAACTGGGAGATCGTTGGAAGTATTGAAGCGTTCAATGGTGTATTAAAAGAGCCTACGGAAGTTGTTATTCTTGATGAAGAAAGGGTTTCCGGAATTCACTACCAGGGCGGAACCATTATACAAACGACCAATAAAGGCGGTCCGTTTGCCTGGCCCGTAAAAAATAAAGACGGCTCCTGGTCTGCCGTTGATCGCTCGGATGAAATGTTGAGAAAACTTCAGTATATGGGAATTGAAGCCGTCATCAATATCGGGGGTGATGGCTCACAGCGGATTTCACAAAAATTGTCAGAAAAAGGATGCAATATCATCGGTGTTCCTAAAACAATTGATAATGACCTCACTGCAACGGATTCTACGTTCGGATTCCAGACAGCGGTGCAAATAGCAACAGAAGCTGTTGACAAGCTGGTAACTACTGCTGCCAGCCACAACCGGGTCCTGATCCTGGAAGTGATGGGGCGTTATGCAGGCTGGATAGCTTTAAATGCAGCCGTTGCGGGAGGTGCTGAAATTTGCCTTTTACCTGAGTTTCCTTATGATATCAATAAAGTGCTCGAACACGTAAATAAACGATTTGAGCGTGACCGGGGTTTTGTCAATATTGTTATTGCCGAGGGCGCCCGGGCCATTGGAAAGGATTATTCAACGCTGAGTCAACAGGAAATCGGTTACGAAAACCGTATGCTGGGCGGCGTTGCCAATTTACTGATGAACGAACTGAAGGAAGCAGGATGTGAACACAGTATCCGGACAACTGTCCTGGGGCACTTGCAGCGTGGCGGAGTTCCCACGGCATACGACCGAGTACTGGCCACCCAATTTGGGGTAAAGGCCTTTGAAATGGTGATCAAACAGGAATACGGACGCATGGTTTCGTACAGGCATCCGGAAATAACTTCGGTTTCTCTGGAAGAAGCATTGCAAAAGCCCAACCTGGTTGAACCGGATACCGCTTTGATGAAAACAGCAAAGGGTATTGGTATCCACTTTGGCAATTAGCAAAACTTCCGGCACTGACACAGAAACTTCCTTCGGGGAAATTTTTGGATTTGAATGGACGTTTCAAATGTGTCAACGCAACAATTGAAATATTCCTGAATTTGTGTTAAAGTCGGCGAAGTGAAAATACATTCGGGTTCAAATATTTTCTATAGTTTTGATGACATTAAATCCTCGCCATAATGTTCTTAATCGATAGATGGGAAGAAATCTTCAGCACGATCCGTAAGAATAAGCTTCGGACCTTCCTCACCGGTTTCAGTGTGGCATGGGGTATTTTTATGCTTATTATTCTGCTGGGATCGGGTAGGGGTCTTGAAAACGGAGTCCGCGACCAATTTGAATCCTCTGCTGTAAATACCCTCTGGGTTTGGGGTGGTGAAACAACCATGTCGTACAAAGGATTGAAACCGGGTCGTGACATTACCTTTGAAAATGAAGATTATGATAACATTAAAAGTACTGTTAGAGGCATTGAATATATAGCAGGAAGGACATTTATTTGGGGCGATAACACAATTTCCTACAAAAATGAATATGGAAATTTCAGCATCCGTAGCGTTCATCCCGATTACGGAATAATTGAAAAGGTTTCACTGCTTGAAGGCAGGTTCATCAATCATTTTGATGTAGCAAAGGACCAGAAAACCGCCACCATCGGAATCGCTGTAAAAGAGGCACTTTTTAAAGACAAACCGGCGCTCGGCGAGTATGTCAACGTGAAAGGAATTCCTTTTAAGGTGGTTGGGGTATTTGAGGATGACGACGGCAGGCAGGACAATCAGCGTGTTGTTTATTTGCCCATTACTACAGCCCAAAAGGTTTTTATCGGCCGCGACCGACTGCAAACAATGGCTGTAACCGTTGCCTCAAGGAATGTTGAGGACAGTAAAAGGATGGAAGAAGAAATCAGGACTAAAATGGCCACCCGCCACCTGTTCGACAAGGAAGACACGCAAGCCATGTTCATTTGGAATGGGGTGGAAGAGTTCAAAAAATTTTTGGATTTGTTTGCTGCCATCAGGATGTTTATATGGGTTATCGGTATTGGTACCATCATTGCAGGAATTGTTGGTGTAAGCAATATCATGATGATTTCCGTAAAAGAAAGGACGAAAGAAATCGGGATCAGGAAATCGTTGGGGGCAACACCCATTTCCATTATATATCTTATAATGCAAGAGGCCATATTTATTACGGGTTTTGCAGGGTATATCGGGTTGGTTCTCGGTGTCGGGTTACTTGAAATGATTTCACCTCATATTCAAACTGAATTTTTCAGAAATCCGGATGCCAATTTGAGTGTAGCTGTGGGTGCAACCATCGTATTGATCCTTGCCGGAATGATTGCCGGTTTTATACCTGCCCGAAAGGCTGCTGCAATTAAACCGGTGGAGGCATTGAGAGATGAATAAACA